>PRCZ01000003.1:0-15336 GCA_009903405.1 Candidatus Methanophaga sp. AG-394-G06 | reverse complement strand
AAAATCTTATTAAATCCGTGTAAATCTGCGTCCTAAATAAACCTATTATTTATTTCGCTTTTTCCAATCCACATCTCTATGGAAGACATCAAACAGACTTTCTCGTTTTACTAATACTCTATCCTTTCCCGTTTTGGAGACCATTACCTTAGCAGGTCTCGGAAATGAATTGGTATTAGAAGCAAAGAAATCGGAATAGGCACCGGTATCGTAAATGATGATATAATCCCCTCTTTTTGGCTTACTGTTCAACATATTCTTTATCCGACAAAGCAGATCGCCGGTATAACACAAATTACCGGCAATAAAAGTTTCAAAACCCGCGGCTGTGTCTATGTCGTTCGCAATCTCCATTCTATGCAGTTGTTCCGGAACAATAATGTTCTGGGAATGATGATTAACGCCCGCATCTACATGAACTATGTTCTGCCCACTTGGTGTTGTTCCTACATGGCCTACTCTTACTAACGTTACTTGTGCATTACCGACAAGACTTCTTCCTGGCTCAACAACAATTTTTGGAACTCCTAACTCTTCCAATCGCTCCTTAAAAGTTCTGTTTGCGGTATAAGTATCATTAAACAATTTTTGTATAAATGTATCGGGCGTGAACGGGCAATAGAGCTCTTCACTAACCCATTCGTTATTGCAATTGTACCCGATCAAATCATTAGCCCATGTAGCATCGCGGGTATCGGCAATTTTTCTCTTTATCCTGTTCCATTCTTCTTTACCAAGATAGGAGATACCACAACCTCCACCCATATTAATTTCCTTAACGTCAAAGCCAATTTTATCGGCATCCGCCGCTAATTTTATCAGTTCATCAAGTACCAAATGGTATGCACCCATATCTGTGATTTGGGATCCGAGATGAACCATCAAGCCATTGGGAATCAAATTATCTAAGTTCACGCTGAACCGGGATACCGAACTTGCTCCATTCGCTGGACGTTGTAATTGCCGGTGACGTTATATGCTTGAGCGGAAACCCAGCAAGCCGCAAATTTATCTTTGCCGTCATTCCTAATTCTCGTGCTGTCTCATTTAATATGTCTAATTCCTCTTCCGGATCTACGTTGATCAATATTCCGTTCTTAATGCATTCTACCAAATATTGTTTGCTCTTGCAGTTACCATTTGCTCTTATCTTCGCTGGTGGTATGCCAGCATCAAGTGTGAATTGCAATTCATATTCCGAAGCTACATCTGCGCCTGCACCAAGCTCACCTAAGAGTTTGGGAATCGCAAATGTTGTATTAGCCTTTACGGCATAGCAAATGAGGTGGTTTTTATATACATCGTTAAGTGCTGTTTGATACTGTTTATAATTGCCCTCGATTAGCTCTTCAAACATGACATAGAGGGGTGTGCCGTATTTCTCCGCTAACTCGACCATGTCCACGCCGCAGATCGTGCGATGGTTTGTATCATTATCCATATACTTAGTTATCATTTCCGATTGCTCCTTTGTTGTACAGATATAAGTTATAGTTCTGATATTGTATTTGTATAGCGAAGATAAAAAAACATAAATATAGATGATAAGGTGTTTGATATGGAAGTAAAGAAGCTTAAGGTTCCAGATGTTGCGACGGCGATTGGCGTGTTAGGGACATCGCTTAAAAGAGAGATGTTTTTGCTCGATAAGAGCATCGTTGACACAAAGAAGAAACTGAAGGTGTTTGAAGAGAAGAACAGAATGCAAAGCGAAGATTTTTTTGATAAATTCGATAAAGGGCTTGCGGGAGACGATCAGGATACTATGTTGTGGGCTGCTGAGTATGAGGCATTGAAACTGCTTGAGAACGAGCGTAGCATTATCCAGCGAATGCTGAGTCAATGCAAGTAAAAGACTACTTCTCTGAAATAGCTAAAGTTTTATTTGATGACTTGTTCCTTAATCATGACAGCATATTTTACGGATACAATAAAGGGCGCTGAGATACAAGGTATAGGAAAAGAAATAAAAATATGGCATGATGGCGAAGGTGATTACCTTGAGGTCATTTTTGAGCGTAAAGCGGGATATTTCAGGGAGACGGAAAACGATGCGGTGATGGAAAAAGTCGATGAGGACGGAAATATCCTTGGTTTTTCCATCCTAAAGGTGAGTGCATTGAAAGAACGGGATGTTTTAAAAAATGCTTGGTGGAAGAAGAGGTTTCGGTCTCGGTATATCAACGAACAAATTAACGAAGATGATGCTTGAAGTCCTCGTGCAGTTACCATCGGGAACTACTAACTTGAAGGATCACGTGGTTGCTGCGTTAGGGATAGTGGGTCAAATGAGCACAACACGAGATATTAACGAGGCATGGAATCAAGCAAAGAGGATGGCAGCGAATGAATACCCCGAGCGGTTCATATTAGATGGTAGAAAAGTTTTACATTGGAATGACGACAGCGTAAAAGTTCTGGACAAAACGATCTCCGCGGCAAACTATAAAAAGTTGAACGAAATGGCAGAAAGTGAGAGTTGCAGTGTAAACGAACTAATATCGCGGTTAATTCGATATTACAGGAAGAAGGGGCAAAAATGACTTCTGCTGTGATTTTTAGCTTTTACAAAACATTTGTGAATAACATATATATAACCTATGGCTTAAATTAAAAGTGCAATATGAAATTATTTAGAGTGAATACAGATGGAAAGTTCATTCGGTATGCAGAACGTGACTTCAAGGAAGGCAATCAAGAGGTGGTATTGGAATTTTGGCTTGAAAACAACCCTGCGTATATCTTAGAGGATGAGAATGTACTCATAATCGGTCGTCAGGTTCCGACAAACCTCGGCTCAATTATTGATTTACTTGGGATTGATAGAGAAGGTAACGTGGTAGTCATAGAATTGAAACGAGATCGCACACCACGAGAGACCCTAGCCCAAATTCTTGAATATGCATCATTTGTAGAAAGCCTTTCATATAGCCAATTAGAGCGCATTTTTAAAGATTACAGTGGCGAGGAAAATCCGGGCTTAATTGATTATCATCGAAACTATTTTCAACTTGAAGAGGATGAAGCAGTTGCATTCAATAGAAATCAGAAATTGATTATTGTAGGACAAGTAATAACAAAAGAAATCAAGCAAACTTCGACTTTCCTTCGAAAGAAGGGGATTGAGGTCTTTTGCCTGGAGTTCAAGTATTTTGAAACCAAAGCGGGTGAACGAATTATCTCAAGTGATTTTGTGATTGGGAAAGATATATCTTTAACGAAGAAGGTCAGTTCGGGTGCACTTCCGAGGATTGATAAAGCAGAGTTTGTCAACTCATTGGACCAATTTGGAAGAGCGTTCTTCGAGGATTTGCTTGTCTCCGCAGAAACAAACGGGCTTCCCGTTCATTGGGGTACGAAAGGGTTTTCTATCAATGCAGATTTAAATGGAAAGCATGTGGCAATTCTATTTGGCTTCCCTCCGAAATCTGTATTTAAGCAAGGCGTTTATACCGCATTCCGAGAAATCAGAAATAACATTCTGGATTCAGAACCAATTATAGAGCAATACAGACAGGAACTCGTTCAACTTGGCACTTTTGAAAATGCACAGAGTGAGCAGAAGTGGCTTATCAAAAACGACATTGACGCGGACAAAAAAGAGCGTTTTTTTGCGATTCTTTCATCAATAGTTGAAAAGATAAAGTTGCAGCTTAAGGAGGATGAGGAGAAAGAATGAGCATTGCCTTAAAAGAAATTTTGGGCCTGGTGGGAAAGTTGGATGACACACCGGGAGACGAGACATCACGTGAGCGTTTTCGAAGATTCCTTGAAGAGAATATAACAGAGGTAGGGCAGATTCGAGACTATATTGAAGAATGTCTGAGAAATTCAGGCAACCAATACAATCGTGCTCTACAAGATTTGGTTAATTACCTGGGGCATTTTTTAGGATTTGAAGTGATATTTGGGCGGTATCAGGGTGTTCAAAACAAAATTGGATTCGATGGACTTTGGAAGTCTCCTACGCCGTTTTTTATTGTTGTTGAGGTCAAAACAACCGATATATATGCCATCAAGACTGCCACACTCATTGGCTACGTAGACGCGCTGATTTCTGAGAAGGAAATATCTGATTGGGACCATGCGATAGGACTTTATGTTATCGGGCGCCCGGATGCAGAGCTACGGCAACTGGAGAATGCCATTCTTGCCGAGAAGAGAACGCACCAACTTCGTATTATATCTGTGGAAGCTCTACTATCGCTTGCAGAACTGTTTAACGGATATGATGTTAGCCATGACGATATTCTTGCGGTGCTTAGACCTTCAGGGACAACTGTTGACCTTATTGTGGATTTGGTGGCGCGTCTTGTAGCCCAACGTCAGGTGGAAGAAGAAACTAAAGAAGAAACTACCGAGAAGGTAGAAATTACAGAACTGGAAAGGCAATATTGGCTTACGCCTGTAAAAAGTGATGAGGAACAAACTGCTGACGAATGCATCCAAAGCCTTGTCGGTGAAGAGAAGATTTATGCTTTTGGTGAACGAACACCTGGGCGGCGGCATTTAAAACCGGGTGATTACATTTGTTTTTACTCTACCGGGAAAGGTGTAGTTGCTCATGCTCAGAGTGATTCACTTCCAGAGCGCAAAGAGCATCCTAAAGTCCATCACAGTGAACGATATCCGTGGATTTTTCATGTTAAGGAAGCTTATCTCTATTTGGAAAATCCCATCGTTATAGATGCAACCTTGAGGAGTCAATTAGATGCTTTTAAGAATAGAGAACTAAATAAGTCCTGGGCTTGGTTCGTTCAAGCGACTCGTAGGATAACCGAACATGATTTTAAAGTTCTTACAGGTGGTCTAAAATAAGGGTAAAATAGGCGGGAGATAGAGGAACACCAAACCGTACGTCTGGCAAATGGTAAAAGAAGCAGTCGAGACTCTTGGCGGTAAAGCCACATATTCTGAGATAAAGGATTATATCAGGAATAAGTACGGCGAGGTGAATGAGAGCACCATAAATTGTTAGATCATTGTGTGCACCGTTAACCATCCTTCGAGAATCAATTATCCGGAAAATAAGAGACCGCGGATTGCTAATGCCCGCTATGATTTCCTGTTCAGCACGGGTTATAAGTACAGGAGAGGCGAAGTTGAACATTAACTTCGTGGTGCTAGAACTGAAACTCAGTAGAGGTGCAGATAAAGCTATGGGTCAGATTTCTCGGTATATGGGCTGGATAAAGCAGAATATGGCAAAGGACAAAGGTGTTAAAGGCGTTATTGTGGCTAAGAAGGTGGATGAGAAATTGAAGTATGCCAGTTCTATTATTCCTGACATAAGTCTGTTTGAGTATGAGCTGAATTTTAAGATACGGGTGGTGGGTATTAAGTGATGTGAAGGGGCATAGTGGATGATCCTTTGGGAATCTTTTTCTTTTCTTTAGGTGGTTCCGTGAGTTCCGTGAGCAAAAGTTTAAAAAGGCAAAAGGAAGATAAAGGTAGTTGAAGAAAAACCTCACAAATAGTTTGACCTGAGGGGTGTATATCTGAACTTAGTTTAGATATAACAAACCACATGGGTTTAATGAGAAACTGTCATCGTTGATATTACAAAAGAACGAGAGAACGAATGATGACCAACAAATCGAAAAGAGGAAGTTCAAGAAGAAAAGGTGACGAGTATCAAGACAATACTGCGTTGCGGTTGGCTTTAGAACTGTATGTCCGGCGTCAAAAATATCAGTTATTCGTTGAGTATGTGAAAGCAGGCAGTCTTGATGATATTGTTATAAAGCACACCGATAGGGTTGATGCATACCAGGTAAAGTATGCTGTTAGCCCAAACGAAGTATATGCCTTAAACGATTTTATCAATCCTAACAGTCCCAGAAAAGTTTACTTTAAGAAGTTTTCCGACAGTTGGTTTTCTCTAAAGCAACAATGTCCATCCAAAAAGCTAACTTTGCATCTCCTTACGAATCGCGCCTTCGATGCCGAATTGGCTAATCTGATTACTTCTGATGGTTTCTTTATAGAGCAGTTTATCAAAGGGAATAAACGTGGTCGGGCTCGCAAAATTCGTCAGAAACTGCAGGAAGTTACTCAATTACACGAAGATGATTTTCAAGAATTTTTATACTGTTTCCAATTTCAACTCAAACAGCCAAATTTAGACTATTTAATTCGGTATATTCAAGCAGACCTTCTTGACCACCAACTTGGTATCAGTGACCGTTCTATCTACCATGACCTAAAAGAGAGGATAGAAGATTTTGCAATAAATAGGCATGATGCCTTAACCACTCAATTTCTTGACGAGTTTTTCAGGAAGACCCAAACCAGATACTTGTTACCACAAAAATTTGAGGTTGATAAAACTCTTTACGTGGAACGAGACAGGTTAAAAACTAAGCTTGATGAAGCCTTGCAAAATGTTGACGGGGATTATGTTATTGTCACAGGTTTACCAGGTAGTGGTAAATCCACCTCACTAACTGTTTATTTTGATGACCGAGAGCAGTCATCTAATGATACAATCGTCCGATATTATTGTTTTGTTGATACTAACGACACTTTTCAAAAACGGCGTCTTGATGCACAGTCCTTACGGGTGAATCTGCTTTCTGTGCTTCAAGATAGATTTCATGAAATACTGAAAAGACGTTTCGATTATAGTGAAACTAATTTCTTTCAAGTGATCAAAACGCTTGGCGAATATTCCACAAACAATAACCAAAAGCTAATTATTTTTCTGGATGGTCTTGACCACGCTGAACGAATGGAATCGGAAATTCAGGAAAGCATAATAAAAGCACTCCCTGGTAATCTGCCAAAAGGATTTGTTATTGTTGTTGGTACGCAGGAGTTACATCGATGGCCGCTTTTTCTCAAGAAAAGTCGAGAAAATCCTAATGCGCATATCAAACTCCCACTTTTTACTCTTCCCCAGACAGGAGAATATCTAGTTAAAAAGAGAGCATTAACCGGTTTATCCGACGATCAAATTCAAGAAATCCATAAAAAGAGTGAAGGACTACCGCTTTATCTAATATACATAGCAAAGAGAATTAGCGAAGTTGACGACGTTACTGCAGAATTAGGGCGTATTCCCATTATACCGGAAGGGGATATTAAGAACTACTATGAAATGCTATGGCAGGAATTTGAATCTTTTGGTAGGGGGAATGTCCGACATTTATGCGGTGTTCTAGCATGCTTACGATTTCCAGTCCATAAAAATGAACTATTTGATTTTCAGAAGGAGATCACCCGTCCGGATTTTCAGGATTGTTTTCAATTGGTTCAGCATTTGCTAAAACAACGGGATGGTCGGGTAGAAATTTTCCATAATAGTTTCAGAGAGTTTGTTTTATCAAAGTTGGATCCGGTATGGATTCAAGATATCTACAAAGACATAACCGACCATTTGAAATCCCAAGAAGGTAGTGATCTATGGTTTAGTTATGTATTTGAATATGCATGTAGGGCAAAGGACTATGATTATGTGATTGATAGGGTTAATCGAGAATTTATTGATTATGCATTAAGTTGCTACCGTTCCAATCGAGATATTGATAATGCGATTTATTGGGCAGCCGAGTCCGCTAAAGAAAAATCAGATGTATTAGCGTTAAGTCGTCTTGGTGCACTTAAATCAAGAACGCAAGAACGATTAGAACAACACTTAGATAGAAACCTCCTTTCAAAAACACTCCTTGTAATGGGGAAAAAAAATGATGTAATCCGCTATTCCTATTCATTACATCAAAACCAGTGGCTCATTGATTTTACTACTGCTCTCAATCTTTTAAAAGAACTACCAAATCAAAACAAACAAGAAATTGGTGAAAGACTTTTCGCTGTTTTTGATGAGTCGTTTCACGGAACGAAATTACAAGATAGAAGTGACTTGCTAAACTTTGCATATTGCTGGGGAATCTACGGTGAATCACTGACTCGTGCATTGGAATGGCTGTCACAGATAGAACTTCAACCAGATATACTTGAAACTCTTCAACATTATGTTCCTGATTATGCCCCACATTTGGAAGCATATCTGGATGCAATTGTTAGATACCAACCAGAGGAATGTTGGATAAAAACTAAAAGTATCAAAAGTTCATTTTCAAACCAGTTAATTCGCTACTTACTCATCCGCTCAATAGCTCGTTATAAGGACAGAAGTATTTTAAAAGAAGAAATAGAAGAATACATTTCTCTCGTTCATCCCTCATCTAATCCTGAACTTGCCTTTTATGCTGCTTTAGCAGGACTTCCAACTGAAGAAGTCGCTAATTTATTAGGAGACGTATCTCTTCCACCTCTCGATGCTCCAGAACGTTTCTCTCGAAGTGACCCATCATTACACAACTATCGCATGATATTCTTCGCGTTGGGTTATGGAGGCAAGAAGGAATCAATTGAACAGATTAGGAATCATTTAAAAACAAAAGAGTCATGGTGGACAAGTTATTTGTTATATCTCATGCAAACGGGAGAATGTGTTGGCAAGCATTGGGCTCAAAAACAAGTTGATTGGTTTGGTCTTGCGATTGATTCAATCAACACCCTTTCTCAAATTAAACAGGGTGAAAGAGAACGGGTTATAGAATTACTTGATCTTTGCCGTGATGAATTAGTAGAAAGCTTGTTTTGGCTTACTAAAGCTGTGGAAGAGAGTTATCCTGACCGTTTAAAGGAATGGTTTGAAAAGCTGAAATCTCTACAAGATTCCAAGATATGGACGATGCACTATGGGATAGGGGAGTCAATTCGGGACTATACATTTGAGTTGAGAATTTATGAAAGACTGTCTTCAATTCCAAAATGCCACATGCATATTATTGAACTTCTTCGGATATGCGAAGAGAAATTTAAAAAATCAACTCTGCTCAAAGGCGGCAGCCGTTCTGATCATTTTCTCAGATTGGCTCTAATTGCAGCCCGATGTGGTTTTAAAAGCAACGCAGAAGAATGGCTTCAATATGGGATTAAGTCAACTTTAGTTTACGGTTATCATAAAGACATTGCCCTGTTCCACTTGATAGATATTATGGAGATGCTAAACAAGTATGAACCAGATCTAGCTATAGAGAGATGTGCGGATATTCTTGAAATGGTTGATTGGATGCCCCACTTGACTGATGGTAGAGAAACCAGATATCTTCCTCAAGATATTTTCGAAGAGGTTGTAAAGGTCAATACAAATGCTGCTTTGCGTCTTCTTCGCATATATGCTAAGAATAAAGCACGCTGGCAAATGCAAGATTGTTTAGAGACATTAATAAAACAAAATCAAGATGGAGATCCTGAGATACTCTGGGCACTAACTTCAGTTTTTGCAAACAACCTTTCAGAAGATGGCAAATATCCAAAACAGGTAGTCAATGCGAAACAGCACATTGTTGAGATAGTTGAAAAGTCAGGTAATCTAAAACTCTTTGAAACATTTAAGCAACGTTTGGATCATTTTATCCGAACCAACATTACCCCACGCCACTGGTCAAAGTTAACTTCGAAATATTGGCAACTACAACATTTAGCGCTACCCGAAGAAGATTTACAATCAGGTCAAGACGTGCATGCTGAATCTCAGCAGAAAATGTATAAATTAGAGGGCGAAGCTGTTACAATCCAAGAGATTAAAGACCAATTGAGTGCATCCTTTGAAGATTACAAAGAGACTATACAAAAACTCAAAGATGAAAATCAAAGTTTCTACGAGTCCGCCTTAACAGATTCTGTTCTAAAACTTCACATTTCTCAAACGTTCCTGTCTTCAGACTTATTGGCTATCAAGGATTATCTCATAAGCGAGGGTAAATGGCGGAATGCTGATCTTTTACGGGAATTAGGTCACCGTTTTATGGACTTAGGCGCTGTAGAAAACGGGTTAGACTGTCTGGAATTAGCATATTCTAATACAATGGACTGGTCGCGATGGAAAAGAAACCAACACGACTTTAAGGTTATTTCGGAATATGATACGCAAAGAGCCATAAAATTGCTTGTTAGTGAGTCCTACCGTTTCTTGGCAGAATACAGTGGTTATGATGTACCAGCTTCCGTTGCCAGTGCCTATGATGTTTTAGGAGATATTCAAAATCTAAAAAGGGTATACCAAGATTATTTACAACACTGCCAAGACTTATTTGAACAATTGCCAAAACGAAGGGCATATAAATGGTTAAAAGATTATCCTCCAGAAGCAGACGATTTCGATCAATTAGTGGTGCACTTTTTAGTTGATGAACTGGATACCATAGAAATAGATTTGGGAAACAGATTAATCGACGTTTATCGTGAACTTTGTTTAGCAAGACCTGAAATAACCTTACCTATCTTTGTTGAACGATTATTGAATGCAGATGAATTACCCAAAAGCAGATTACTTGCAATTCTCTATATGGTTGCGTACGACTCGCCACAATTACTTATTCCCTACGCAGAGAAAATATCTAATCTTCTTAACTCCAAACACTTTCAATGGAAAATGATGACTATAAAATTGCTTCAATTTGTTGCACAGAGCGGTAGTGTCTCAGAAACAGTTAAGGCAAGATTGAAGTCAGCCCAACATTATTATTCTCCAATCATCAATTACTCGACATTCAGATTGCCTCACATAAATCCATCTGATAAGTTTCTCGGCTTTTTCACAAAAAATACAATGATCCCAATTCAAGATCAAATAGGATCTTGCTGTGAAATACTTTCTATTGATAAAGATGCTGTGCTTGCAAAGATTGAGCATATTCTCAAAGAAGAAGGATGGAGTGAAGAAGATGAGAATGAGAGGTTAAAGGACGAATGGAATGGTCATGTTCATCCTCAAGGCTTTCCTAGTGTTACGATAATAACAACTTTTAATTTAAGAGGTTTTAACCTTTTCAATCAAATTTTTGATGAAATTGTTGAAAAAAGCAGATTGTCAACCAATCAACTTGAAGCTTTATGGTGTATTCTTCAACCTGCTGATCCAGAATACAAACTCTCAAATATCAAACCTAAACCAAAAGATATTGCTCCTCTTGTGGTTTCAGATAAAGATGTGTGGTTGTCAGAGTTAAATAGTAAACAAGGTAAAGTAGCTCGTGAAGCTCTCACTCAGGAATGGGTAACTTTATTTGAGCAAAGACTTCTTTCCCAAGATAAGACCTATGAAGTGCCATATCGTTTACTATCAATGCTTTATTCCAGTTTAATTATAAGCGATTTGTTATTTTCCTTCGATGAACTTGAAAAAGGAAGCTTTTATGTCCTTAAACTCCAGACCTTTGATGATAATGAATGTAGTACCTTAGATCAGGCACGAGAACTTTTAACAAATCATCGAAATTTGATATCTGATTATCGTGATTCGTTCTTACCTATTCTAACATGGAAGACCAACCACCCATTATTTTTTGGCTATCATGAACTGGTCTCTCTACCGAGTTATCTCATAAACCAATATGGTTTAACTTACAAGGATTTTGATTTGTATAAAGACGATGTGTGTGTAATGAAATACGAGGTATGGCAAGAAGGATATCAGGATAAGAGTTATAGTAGGGAATTGCTATCACACGGCACACGACTGATGATTCACAGGAGCCTGTTGCAGAAAATATTTCAAGATTATGATGTTGAACTTTGCCAATCAATATTTGAAAAACGGTTATATTACAAAAGCGCATATGACGCAAAAGCAACAGAAGTGAATAGTAGTACAGCTTTCGTGATCATACACGACTAAAAAAGTAACATCCCAACGGCATATAGCCATCCTCAGAACTCTTCTTCTTTTATACCTGACTATGCATGCAGAAGAAGTGGCAGCAACCTTTTCTTCCTTGTGATTTACTAAGCACCGCAAAACACACTACTTGTAAAGAACGCCAATGTTTTCAAAAACCCCTTACCCTATTGCCTATTCAACCCTTCTAGACATTTCTTCCACCTTCCCCTGCACCTCAATCGTCCTCTCAATCGCCTTCGCTACCATTCAGTAATGCTTGATCTCCTCCAGTGATAACTCCCGCTTCTTCCGATCCTCCAAATACTTCGCCATTACCTAATAACCACCGATTTGATGTTCCCACACCGATTTTGAAATACCCTCGAAATACTTCTCCGCTACCTGATAATCACCAATTCAGTACTCCCACACCTCTTTGAAAAAGCTCTCGAAAGATCATGGTGTTAACATCTAGAGGTCTATAGTTGGTATCTCACGTGTGTGCTCTTCCAACCAAGAGGTAATATCATTGACATCCATGTTACCGTTGGCGATTTTAAGGGATATTCCCACACCTTCCTCTTTCGTAGCCACAATTGTGCAGCCATTAAACTCAAGAAAAACATTTGTCGCTATATAAGCTGTTCTTTTATTACCATCAACAAATGGGTGAAGTGTGTTGACATTGTACATCAAAGCGGCTGCTTTCTCCAATAGCGTTTTGTGCGGTTCATAGCTATAAACTTCACGTTGAGGACTCTCAACACATAAATCGATTAACCCTCCATAGATGCCATGATCTCCACCGGACTCAGAGAGAATGGCATCATGAATATTTACGAGTTCCTCCTTTATTAGATACAGATAGCTCAATTCATTAGTATTTCGAGAGTTCCACTAATAAATCCCGGTTCTTCTCAATTGACCTTTTTAGAATTTTCCTAAATTTTTCACTCCGTTCCAGCGGCTTAAAAAGCCCAAATTTTTCTATTTCCTTCTTCTCCATTTTCAAAGGTACGAAGACAATTTCTTCGCTAGCTGATGAACTATTATCGTTTATATAACCAACTGCGTCTGTAACATCGACTAGTTGAGATGCTGAAGTTATTCCAGCAGTTCCTTCCTCAGGATCTTCAATAATGTCTCCCTCTGGCATTTTCCCATACCCCTTATTAACATGATTATTTTCTAATTATTTATAGTTATATACTCTTATCCTCTAACCAATTTATGCTTATTATTCTTTCTTGACAACCTATAGTAGGCGAAGGAACCACTGGCGGTTTTAATGTGACCCTTTTAACCTCTTTTACCGTACGAAAAACATGTGTTGAGTTATCAGATTCAATTATTGCTCCATTAAAATTACCCGTGGCAACCTCATTAGCGCCCAAGATTATTTCCGGATTATAGGGGACGCTCAATTGAAGCACTTTGTCGTATTCTTGGTATAATTCCATAACACTTCTAGTTAGGGTTTCAGACATATCCCTTATTTTCAACCCTAATACATCTTTTGCTTCTTTGTGTCCTATTAGATAATCATGTGAAAACCTTCCCCTAACAAGAGTTTCAACGATTTTATCTATTTTAGTTTGATCTTTCATATGATGGGATAACAGAGTTTTAGCTAAAAAGCGTATTTGCTCTCTACTTCTATTAATCGCTCCAAGGGTGAGAGGGTGGATATTACGTGACAATCTTTCAAATACTGCAATCAAAGATTCCTCGTCCTTCAACCCTAACTCGTTTTTAGCAAGATCGAAATAACTGTTAACGTCTTCTACATTAACAGGTACGAGCTTAGCTGGTTGTCCTGGTATTGATGTGTGAGGGCCAAGAGGGTGGTTGACAGATGGATCTATGGGGCTTAATTGCCCTATTTTAGTCATGTAAATATTATCTGCACCTAAAGCAATTAAGGTGGCACAGCTAAGAGCTTTAAAGGGGACTATTACGTTAAAGATGTCACAAAATTCCCTTATGAGGTTGACTAATGCAAATCCAGCCATGGTTATTCCACCAGTGCTGTAAAGATACAAATCAATTTGTCTCTGATGACCCATCTGTCTAAGATGCTCCAGACAAAAGGGGAAAGAATCAGTTGCAATCTTGGTTTCTAAACCCTTTCTATCTCCGGTTATAAATACAAATACACGGGATTCTCTCTCTTGCTCGATTTCACGAATGATATTTAGCCTTTCCTCTCTACCCATATTGCCACTCCTTTATAGATAAAATTAGGGGTTGTTTAAATATTAACTTTTGCATTAATATTAAAATCTAAAACTGCTACATAAAACCTAACCCTCATCCCATCACACCATCCACCTTCCCCCGCACCTCAATCGTCCGCTCAATCGCCTTCGCCACCTTCATGTAATGCCCTATCTCCTCCAGTGATAACTCCCGCTTCTTCCTATCCTTCAAATACTTCGCCAGAACCTGATAACCACCGATTTGATATGCCCACACCACTTTAGAAACGCCCTCGAAATACTATTCTGCTCCTTGTTGAAATACACCCTGCTGGTTTCTTTATCGTAACGGACTTTCTCCACCGTATTTGAGCCACTCACCGGAAATCCTATTTCTGTCTCGTTCAAAAAAGGATGCTTCAGTAAATGCAGTTCCACCAGTTCCTTGCCAAGCTCGCTCAGGTTCTTGAACTTTTTGTAATCATGTGGCAACGGAACCCTCGGGAAATCTATCTTCAGAAACTCCTCGTAGCGTTTGCGGTATGTAGGCGAGTAAAGAACAGCGTAAATATAGTATTATGTCTACAAAAACAGTATATAGTATAACAGTTCCAGTGGAATTACGTAAGACGATGGAAGAGCTGAAAGAGATAAACTGGCAAGAGGAAATAAGACGGCTGGTGGAAGAGCTGGTCAAAACTAAGAGTAAGGAAAGACTACTTGCTGATGCAAAGGAGATAAGGAAAGATATGAAGGCAGACGTGAGTGCTGCTGAACTAATAAGGGCAGATAGAGATGGCAGATGAAGTAATTCTTGATTCGAGCGTTATTGCAGCGATATTTTTTAATTGCAACTTCAGAAAGAGAAAAGGTGCCTCTTCTGACTATAGACGGGAAATCATATGAGAAAGTAAAGTCAACGCGGAATGTGAAGCTAATATAGGGGAGTGTCAAATGAGCACATCGAGAAATGGGACCTATAAGCCTTTATAATTAGATAGCCCACTTTTAGCTCTTTGCCGCAAGCCCATAAACTTCCTCCACCATCCCCTGCACCTCAATCGTCCCTTCAATCGCCTTTGCTACCCTTCTGTAATGCTCTATCTCCTCTAAAGATAATTCACGTTTCTTCCTATCCTTCAAATACTTCGCCATTACCTGATACCCACCGATTTGATAATCCCACACCTCTTTAGAAACGCCCTCGAAATACTGCCCCTTGTTGAAATACACCCTGCTAGTTTCTTCATCGTAACGGACTTTCTCCACCGTATTCGAACCGCTCACCGGGAATCCTATTTCTGTGTCGCTCAAAGAAGGATGCGTCAGCAAATGCAGTTCCACGAGTTCCTTGCCAAGCTCGCTCAGGTTCTTGAACTTCTCCAAGTCCGAAGGCAACGGAACCCTCGGAAAATCTATCTTCAGAAACTCCTCGTAGCGTTTGCGGTACGTAGGCGAGTAAAGAAC
>PRCZ01000039.1 GCA_009903405.1 Candidatus Methanophaga sp. AG-394-G06 | reverse complement strand
GTGTCTAATACAATATCAAATTATTTTAACTAATCTCTTATGTTCTGATTTGTATAAAATCTTCATCATCTACTACACAAGTACCACCCATTTTACAATTAAATGCTCGAAATCCACAAGATTTTGAGCTTTTACTCAACACCGTTACTCGTAATGAAGAACTCGCAAGATGTATCTTCAGGCATAGACCTGTGCTTCTTTAAGATGGCTCTTCTTTTACCTTGCCCTTCTGCCGCTTTCTCCAGTTGCACTATTACCTTCGAGATATGCTCGAGCATATACCCACCAGAAGGACGTAATTTGCCTTTCTCTATATCTGCATATACCTGATTTGTTATTATAACAACGAGGTCATGCCTGCGTGCTAGTTCTTGAAGATGCTCTATCTGGTTTGCCAATACTCGCCTCAAATATATACTCCGTTCTTCATCCAGCTCTAATCGGTAGAACAGAGTCGCGGAATCCAGGATTACTAGTACAACATCGTCCATTTCCTTTATTACCGTTTCTATCTCTTTTATGCTTGACGTTTGCTGCTCGAAACTCTGTGGCTCGTATATTATTATCCGCCGTGCTATACTTTCCACATCTTCGGATTTAGCATTCGAGCTGGCTATCTGTATGAACCTTTCAGGCGAAAAGCCTTCACTATCTATAAAAACTACGGCCTTACCCGTTTTAGCACATCCTATCGCTGCCTGGAGGCAGATGTTGGTCTTCCCGCTGCCCGCCTCGCCGTATAACTGCGTTACCGTGCGTGACTCGAATCCGCCGCCTAACAGCTCGTCTATATTCTTACATCCACTACTATATCTCGTAGGAAGTTGCATAGAAATCTTTTCTTTAGAAAAAGAAAGCGTTACCAGAAGAAAAAGGTTTTCGCTATAGGAATAATGACAGCACAAACAGGAGACATAATACACCTACTACGTCGGTTAAGCTGGTTATTAGTGGTATTGTATCGTTATCCGGGTCCAAACCAAATCGGAAGGATAATATTGCGATGTAATAAGAAGCGAGGTTAAGAAAAGTAGTGCATAAAATGCCGCCTATGAGTGATATGGCTAGCATTTTCAATATAGATGGCGTGGCTACTCCAAGGCAGCTACTCGCAACGAATGCCAAAATGCCAACAAATGCAAATACAAATACGGCGAGGATGTACATCACCGCGAAATTAGCAGAGACTAGCTTATCAGGGACACGCTTTGGACTCACCGTCCCGATATGAAGCATAGAGGAAAGACGAGCACTTAATATGCCGCCTAACGCATTGCATTCACCCAAAAATGGTGGGATAAGTATCAAAATCGAAGGAATAGCTATTAAACGTTCCAACGCCATATCCATTCTTATTCCGGCGAGGGTGCAGAGGATAGCACAGATGAAAAGCATTGGTATGCTTTCTACAAAAATACGTCTCACCACAGCATCGTTTGTCCTCAGACCTTTTAGGATACATAAAACAGCCACTACGAGGAATGTGATTGATAACAGAGTAACAGGAGACAACCAGCCCATAAATGCAATATCGAGTGAGTTCAACTTTAACAATACAACAGCAGCCACGTACAGAGAGGGTATGGTCACCATGTCACCGGCGGATGTGATTATCGGGGAGGACATATTGTCCAAATCCCAGTTTCTATTGTAGCCGGTAATAGAGACGAGGATTGCAATGCCGAGCAAAATGATTCCGGAGATTATGCCCCCGAGTACCGAAATGAGAATAAAGCCTTGCATAGGAATACATGTGATTCCAAACGCATCTGCTATTATCTTCGCCAATGCGCCAAGGATAACAGAAAGGATAAGCGTAAGTGACAAAGAAGCATAAGCATTTTGATATAACACGCCACCCTTTCTCAGCGTTGGAGAAAAAAGACCCAGATGCATTGAAGTTCCTAATCGCGAGACCAGCGCACTGTAGACATTACCACGCATGGCAATTGCAGGTGGTATGAGTATCAAGAGACCGGGGAGCAGTTGCAACATGCCAGTCATCAAACTCAATCCAATTCCTGCCAGAAGACCGGTAAAAGAGCAGAATAGTAGTGAAAAAGGCGCTTGCCTAAATAAATCAGAGAAGTTGTGAAAAAATGATGTGACTTGGCTGAGGGGAGCTACCTGGATATGAGCAACAACAAGGGCTGACCAAAAGCCGCTGGGCTTCGCTTTCTTTTGCTCTTTTTGCATTTCCATACCGCCTTTTAGCTCTGCCATCTTTCTTATGCTTGCCAATACTAATGCCAGTGTTTAAACCATCACCAAAACTATCTGGGGGCTCAGTATCTGTTTCACATTCCATATCCTGCATGTGCCTCATTCTCTTCTCTTATGTTTATCTTATCCCTTTCATTTATAAATATAATTTAATAACAATGTTGCCAGAAGAAGAGAAACTGGATGAGATACGGAAGGGAATAGATGAAATAGACGCTGCTATTGTTGATTTACTTTCCAAAAGGATGGCATATGCGAAGCAGGTAAAGGATGTGAAAGTGCGAATGAATATGCCTATTAAGGACAGACGAAGGGAAGAAATGGTAATAGAGAACTGGTGTGAGCATGCAAGAAGGAATAAAAGAGGCGGTGACTATGATTTGAGTGAAGAGATGATGAAGAAGATGGCAGCACTTATAATCGAATATACGGTTAATAACGAGCTGCTAGCTAATAACTCAGCTATGAGCGTGTGATTGAGAACATGGAACTCAGAGTGAGGACGGCGAAAGGCTTTGAGGTAAAAATAAGGGACTTTGAAGTTGCAGATATTAGAAAAGTGATGGAAATAGAGGTGGGTTCTTCTCTGGATGGCGATGCGGGATTGTATCTTGAGCTACATGAAGAATGGCCGGAGGGGTTCTTAGTTGCAGAGAGCGAAGGGCATGTACGGGGGTTCATAGTTGTTATTTTAACGCCGGACGGTGAAGGGCGAGTATTTGCACTCGCTGTCGAGTCCCGATTTCGAGGGCGAGGTGTTGGGCGCGTGTTATTAAAGGCTGCTTTTGGCGTGCTGAGGAAACGGAGAATAGGATATGTTGAGTTGGAGGTCAGGGTAAGCAATTCGATAGCTATGGGTTTATATAACCGTATGGGCTTTATGGAGGTGGGCTTTTTTCCTTACTATTACAAAGATGGTGAAGGCGCGATACTAATGAAGAAGGTTTTGTAATAATATACCTAAAGACTATTTAGCACCACCTTTATCAACCCCACTGGTCCCGTCATCATCATGTCGCCTCCGGGAGCGGAGAAGATCCCAAGCCCTTTCATCTTCGCCCTACGCGGGCCTGTCAATGAGATTATATCGGGTTTATTCCTACCTACTACCAAAGCACCATGTCCACCATCATCAAAAACCTCTTTGTTGGTTATAGTGCCGTCAGACAGTTTTTTTATGTAGTAATCGAGCTTTTGTTTGTCAAGCATGCGTGTATGATGCTCAAAGACACCCACTATCCGGTTCCCGACCAAGGACATAGCAATAGTATGCGCATTACCGACATTTATGCAGACAACACTCGCCTTATCTTTTATCCGTTCGTCTTCAAGCGAGCCCAAAACTGCTGCAGGTCCCGTGTCCATCAGGAGGATGTGTCCATCATACCATCTTTTCACCGAGTGCAATAGCGAGTGCATCCTACTGAGGTTCTCCGGTACTGTATCGAAATATCCAAAGGCATCTAGTCCTCCCTCCACCTTCTCCTCGATTAAATGGAACCTATTTTCTCTATCAGTAACTCCTTTTGGTGCAACGCCGTGGTCCTGAACAGCTATTGCGATAACATCAAATGCCGTTTCAATACCGAAAGAAGAAAGGAAAGGCAAAAGCTGGCGATTTATATCGGAAACAAATATAGGCTCCGCATTTTCTCTTATGCGTTCTACTTCATCATCAGTTATAATCTCGATCCCATAGCTTTTTACGATTGCCAAGTTGTCTCTGATAGTTCTTGCCGCCGTTTCGGTCATATAAACCTTGTGCTCCCGGACATGCTCGAGTACCGCACGTGTGAAGGGACCCCCGCCCATGATGTCACCAGAGATGACTAAATCCCCTTTTGAGTTACACACTTTTGCAGCGAATAAACGGGTGGGCGAAGGTAAAACGAGTTTGTATGCGTTATCAAAGCCGCCCTTATCGTCATAGACCATTATATCCTGTGTCCCTGCTCCTACATCTATCGCAAGTATCCTCATAACGCTTCGCAAAAACCTTTTCTTAAATTATTCTAATAATTATAATCAGTGATAAATATTTTAAGGATAAAAGTGGAAAATGAATGACGAAGAATACAACATAGAATACTTCAAAGAGAACGAATTAATAAGGAAAAAATGTGAGAAGTGTGGCACGTACTACTGGACTCGTGACAAAGATAGAAAGACATGCGGTGATGCACCATGTGATATTTATTCTTTTATCGGCGAGCCGATATTCAAAGAGAGAAGCGTGGAGCAGATACGAGAATCATTTCTCTCTTTCTTCGAATCGCACGGGCACAAGAGGCTGAAACGGTATCCTGTTGTCGCTCGATGGCGAGATGACATCTATCTGAACATCGCTTCCATCTCAAATTTTCAACCTTTTGTTACCGCAGGCAAAGTACCACCTCCTGCAAACCCGCTCGTCATTTCTCAGCCTTGCATAAGACTTGAAGACCTTGAATCTATCGGAAAAACCGGTCGCCACCTAACTGCATTCGAGATGATGGGTCATCATGCATTTAATAAGAGGGGAGAGGAAAGCGGGGAGACGGGAGAGATATACTGGAAGAACGATACCGTAAGGTACTGTGATGAGTATCTGCGGCAACTTGGTGTGGACATGGACTGTGTAACATATAAGGAAGCGCCGTGGGTAGGCGGTGGAAATGCTGGACCAAGCCTCGAAGTCATAACGAGCGGTCTAGAGCTCGCTACGCTCGTCTTCATGGACCTTAAACTTTCACCTCAGGGCCAAATACACATTAAAGGACAACGGTACGACAAAATGGACACTTACATCGTTGATACCGGCTACGGCCTGGAACGATTTGTATGGGCTTCTAAAGGCTCGCCCACCGTCTATGATGCCATATTCCCGGATATGATAAAGGAGCTGATAAATGCTGCGGGGATTGTGCACCCGTTGGAGACGCATCACGAGATAATCATGCAGAATGCACGCTTATCCGGTGCTATGGGTAGGCGCGAAATAGCAAAGAGGTTTGGGATTTCACAGGAAGAGCTCAAAAATATTCTGGGGCCGATAGAGTCGGTATATGCAGTTTCCGACCATACAAAATGCCTGGCTTTTATGCTCGCAGATGGCATTGTGCCCTCAAATGCGAAAGAGGGCTACCTGGCAAGGTTGGTCTTGAGGAGAGCTTTCCGGATGTTGAAATCTCTGAACATAGCGATACCATTAGAAGAGCTGGTGCTCAAGCAGATAAAAACGCTCAAAAATTCGTTCCCTGAATTGGAAGAGTCCGTAGATAGAATAGTCGAAATAGTCGCGCTGGAGAAGAGCCGATATGATGGTACACTTTTAAAAGGCGGACGAATCGTGAAGCAGCTTGCAAAGCAATCGAAATTAAAAGCGCAGAAAATACAGCTTGATAAACTAATTGATCTATACGATACTCACGGTCTACCGCCGGAGTTTGTGTCTGAAGTGGCATCAACTCAGGGCATTGCAGTAGATATACCCGAAAACTTCTATTCTCTGGTTGCGAGTATGCACGGCGAGGAAGAGAAGACGGCGCTGGAACCTCTTTTAGTAGGTCTGAAAGAGAAAACGGAATCAATTCCGGCGACATTAAAATTGTATTACGATGAGCCGTCTGCGTTAGATTTCGATGCTGTTGTTTTGGATTCTTTTGATGATTTTGTCATATTAGATAAGACGCTGTTCTTCCCCGAAGGTGGCGGTCAGCCTGCTGATACAGGTTCCTTAAAGCTGAAAGAGGAGAACAGGACATTGAAAGTGCAGGATGTGCAGGAAGTAGAAGGTGTTATTCTTCATAAAATAGAAAATGGTAGCGGGATAAGCAAAGGCTCTGTGGTATCGGGTCACATAGACGCAGAGCGGCGAATCGCGCATACCCGGCACCATTCCGCAACGCATATCGTTGTTTGCGCTGCGAGAAAGGTGCTGGGCAGTCATGTCTGGCAAGCAGGAGCGCAGAAAGGGGAGAAAAGGGCGAGAATTGATGTCACTCACTTCAAACGAATCTCCGATGCAGAGCGGAAAGAGATAGAGCTACTTGCAAACCGGATGGTTATGGAAGACAAGGAAATACAAGCGCGTTTCGAGGACAGGGAGGAAGCGGAACAGAAATATAAGTTCGGTATTTATCAGGGTGGCGTTCCCCCTGGCAAGGCGATAAGAATAGTGCGGATAGGCGAGGATGAAGATGTGCAGGCATGTGCAGGCACCCACTGCACGAAGACGGGCGAGGTCGGACCGATAAAGATATTGCGCACTGAGCGGATACAGGATGGTATAGTGCGGATAGAGTATTCTGCAGGTGAAGCTGCTGTTCGGGCGGTGCAAGCGCAGGAAGAGCTGATAAAGGTGGCTGCTGCCACGTTAAAAGTGCCACCTGAGAAGCTACCCCATACTGTTGAGCGGTTCTTCGCGGAGTGGAAACATTTGAAGAAGGAGAACGAGCGATTGCGGGGTGAGATCGCCACGCTGCAAATAGGTTTGTTGAAGGATCATGCAAAAGATGTAAGTGGTGTAAGAGTAATTGCAGAAGTGCTACCGGATGCTGATACAAAGGAGATGATGAAGATCGCATCACAACTTACGGAAGATGGCTTCTTGACGCTATTGATAAGCGAAAGGGGAAAACGTGCTTCTGTCGTTTCTTCTGTACCTAAACATCTAAAGGCAGAGATAAGTGCATCTGAATTGGTAAAGCGGGTATGTGAAGTACTTGGCGGCAGTGGCGGTGGCAAGGCAGAGATCGCGCAGGGTGGTGGTGAAAAAGTAGAAATGGTGGAAGATGCTATAGCAGCAGGGATAAAGCTAATCCAAGACCTTCAAAAGTGAAGATCGCAAAGAAAAAAAGTAGCTGGGGTTTTCAGACCGAATTATCCCCTTTTCCTTCTGTTATGGGCTATCATATACGTGCCCGCTTTCCTCACGGTACTTGACTGACGGTGTTATCCACTGCCTCGCCTAAACTAACCGTAGGAGCTAATTTGATTAGCCAGACATCTTCTCCACCCGCGCCATAAGACTCTGTGCATCCTGTTATTATGTACCCACCATCAGATGTCTGCTGCACTGATTCACCCAGATCATCATCTGCACCTCCAAATGACCTATCCCTCTGTTCAAGAGGGACATAAGAAGTCTGTTGGATTGTTTGATTTTTCACATCCTAATTTTGTTATGATCAAAGATATTTATAAGCGTTTCGATATTTATTCATTAAACTTGCCTGCTGTAAAGGTGACAAATCGTGGGAGATCGCAAATGCAAAGGGGGAAATAAAAATGTCAGATCAGATAAAAATAGAAAATCCAAGTGCTGAGCGGTATAAAGGTAAAAGGAAATTATATTGCATCCCTTTACTGTATTCAGAAAAAGAAGCACAAAGCGATTATTTGGAAATGATTAGCCGGTATTGGGATCAGGTAGAAGAACATGTGAAGAAGATGGAGAAAGCGGGAAAGGTTAATAAGATCTATCATGAAGCGATTTATTCCGCTGGTGAGGATGGAATAAGCGAGATAGAAAAGTTAAACGAAGAAAGTTACAAATTGGTGAAGAGCAAATGTGAAAAAGGTGCCGTACTACAATCATTAGAGGATAAGGATTTATTCTACGAATTCATGGATTGGAGAAGATGCATGATAATCCCATTTAATAGCGAAAAAGTATTCAGTAAAGTTCTTGAATTTTATAGGGATACGAGCAAGAGGAGATACGAGCATATCGCGAAACGAATAGATGAAACACTCAAAGAAGGAGAAACAGGTATGTTGATTATGAATGAGGAAGACCGAAGTAATATCCAATTTCTCTCAGATATTGAGATATTCATCGTGCATCCACCTGCTTTAGCTGACATTCAGCACTGGATTCGTGAACAATTAAAGATCGGGAAAGAAACATAAAAGATATATATAAAACTCATTTAAGATTAAAGAGGTAGCTCAGCGTGTATCTGATAATAGTAGGGTTAGGCGGAATAGGAAAAAATCTGGTGGACATCGCAACGAAGGATAAGAATGATGTGGTGGTCATAGATGCGGATGAGAAGAGATGCAAAGAGATAGCCGAGAAGTACGATGCTTTAACCATTGTAGGCGATGCCACTGAGCGGTCCACATTAGAGGAGGCAGAAGCGAGCAGAGCAGGTGCACTTATCGCTACCACTTCGGACGATGCTGCTAATCTGATGATGGCCCTGACGGCAAAAGAGTTGGGCACAAAGAAAACTGTTGCCATTGTGAATCAGGAAGAGCATGTGGATATGTTCAAACGTGCAGACATATTTCTGTTTGAAAATCCAGACATGACCGTTGCGCGACATCTATATCTATCAGCGAAAAGGCCGAAGATAAAAGATTTCCTTACCGTAGGTGGCGGAAAAGCGGAGATATTTGAGGTCGTTGTCTCAGAGGGATCACGAGCAGTGGGGAAACAGTTGTCAAAGTTGCATATAAAAGAGGCAATCGTGGTGGCGATAGAGCGAAATGGCGATATAATACTGCCAAAAGGCGATACGGTCATCCAGATACATGACTACATAACCACATTTGCGAAGGCGAAGGAAGTAGAGAAGATAAGTGCGCTTTTTGCACCGTAAAAGAGTTTAAGCCCTCCAAAATGCCGGTGTCAGCAGAACTAAAACGGTAAAAAGCTCCAACCGTCCTACCCACATGCAAAGGGACAGGATGATTTTCCCTATTATCGGAACAGAAGCGTAATCCAAAGATACAAGACCAAAACCAGGTCCTATATTACCCAGTGTCGCCGCTACTGAAGAAGCTGCACTGACCATATCCAAGCCTATCGCGCACATTGCAATCGAGCAAACCGCAAATATCAGGACATAAGAGATAAAAAAGGCACTAATACCCTGCAGGATGTCCTCAGAAATGGGTTTATTTCCGCTCTTCAGCACAAAAATAGCATGTGGATACAGAATTTGGTAAATCCTTTGCTTTATACATTTTAGCAATACGTATATCCTGATGACTTTTATGCCTCCGCCTGTTGATCCCCCGCAAGCTCCAATGAACATCAGAGCGAACAGAACGATCTTGGATAAATCACTCCAGGCATTATAATCTGCGGTTACGAATCCCGTAGTGGTCATAAAGGAAACCACCTGGAACCCACCGTAACGGAATGCGTCCTGTAATGATCCGAACTCATGGATATACAAATCAGTGACTACTATAGCGATCGCCATTACGAGTAGTAAGCAATAGACCTGAAATTCCTTGTTTGACGTTATCTTTTTGGGGTTTCGTATTAAAGAATAGTGCAAAATGAAGTTCATACCCGCGAGAAACATGAATACCACTATGATTAACTCCGCTATCGGGTTCATGTATCCTCCGATGCTTTCAGGGAGAGGCGAAAAGCCACCGGTAGGCATTGTGCAGAATGCCGTACAGAACGAGTCGTACAAAGGCATCTTCGCGGCCCCAAAAAGTGCCAGAATTTCCACGGCTGTCAAAATTAGGTACATTGACCACAGCATTCTTGCGGTTACTTGAACTCTCGGTCTAATCCGTTCGGACATAGGACCGGGGAATTCACGATCAAATAGTTGGCTGCCTGCAATGCCGAACGTTGGCAGTATAGCAATGAAAAGCAAAATAACACCCATTCCACCAAGCCACTGCGTGAAACTTCGCCATAGCAGTATGCTGCGATCAACCCGCATTAAATCGGGAATTACCGTGGAGCCCGTGGTTGTGAAGCCGGACATCGACTCAAAAAAGGCATCCACTGGACCTAACGTAGATGAGAAGAGGTATGGCAGAGCGCCAAAAACGGCAACTGCAAGCCATCCAAAAGCAACAATGACAAAACCTTCTCGCCTTTTTATCACCCCTTCTAGCCCTACCACCTCCTTTAAAATCACGCCAATTGTGGTGGTTATCACAAGCGGGATTATCCAAGTCTTTATAACAAAAAGAGATACTGCACCCTCATCATACAGAGCCATAGCAAGCGGGACAATCATTAAAATACCCAGATACTTCAAGATGCTTCCTATGCCCCCGAGTATAATCTTTCCCTCCATACCTATACTGTATTTGTTTAGCTCCTTTTTATAACCACAAGATTATACGGATTTCCACAAACCTTTTCTTAAAAAGAAAAGCTTTACCAAAAGAACATTTGTGGTTTTCTTTTAGCACAGGCTAAATTTTCTTTTTGTAAAAAAGAAAAATTATAGTGTTGTGTTAATCTTGTGGAATCTCGTGGTT
>PRCZ01000038.1 GCA_009903405.1 Candidatus Methanophaga sp. AG-394-G06 | reverse complement strand
TTAAAGGCGATTTTCTCTCTCGCATAACCCAATCTTTTAGACTGGAATATTATGCGATGGTGGAAAAAGTACTGAAAGAGAGAAAGCAGGTAATCCCATGCTATGCGGGTTTTGCATCCTGTCAAATATCGCCCTATGGTGATGTTTGGGCTTGTTGTGTACTTGCAAAATCACTTGGAAACCTCAGAGATACAAATTTCGAGTTTTATAAGGTGTGGCATTCAGAAAAAGCAAATGAAATTAGAGCTTCCATAAAAAGAGGTGAGTGTTATTGCCCGTTGGCCAATGCCACTTACACATCTATGTTTTGCAATTTTTATACGATGAAGAGCGTGTTGTATAGGATTTTTAGGTCCAGTAGATAAGTATAAGAGCAAGAACTACCATTTAGAAGGTTCTTGCTTACTATTTACCTCTAAGATTCTTCGTTGACCCCGCGTAATCCCATTTGTACGGTATTTTATTGCGATGAAAGAGGAAGAAAGCAATAATTTTCGCTGAGATTTCCAAAAAAATCGCCGCTATCAGAAAGTGTATCTTTTTCCAGTCCACCATTTTCATCATTTTTTTCAGAATTTCTCCTGTTTTTATCGTTTGTGGAACATATCCAGTCATACGAGCAATTTGATAGTGCCCTATATGAACTCTTATGCGTTGCGTCAAGAAATCTTTTAACGTCTCAGGTCCGTTCATATAGGAAATGGCGTCCAAAGCCTGTTTGATCTTATAACCTTGTTTTTTGATCGAATACTCGATATAAAGGTCATCGTTTACCACACGTGGAATTTCTTTTACCAAACCCGGCTTTAGTGCATAAAATTCCCCTGTTAGTTTAACGTTTCCATTTAGGGATAGAACATAATGCAAATCCCATATAAGATGCGCAATGAATCCGAAAAGTGTGGTTCGATCGTTGACGGGAGTTGGATGACTGCTGACCCCACCTATTATCTCTTCTTTCATCAGCGGTTTGATAATATTATTAATACTCCCTTTTTCGGGTAGGTTGTCCGCAGATAGCATGATTAATACATCATTATCCTGAGCGTTCTTCAGAATGAGATTATTCATGGATTTAAGTTTATGTTAAATAATTTTTGTGCTCATTTGCGGTCTACCCGCTCGTGTACAGCGGCCATAATTATTGGCAATGCAATTGTGGCATCGCAATAAACTGTAACTGCTTTCGCGTTACTACCGACCTTACCCCACGATTTCGCTTCCTCTAAGGTCGCACCACTCAAGCTACCATCCTCTGGCGTATTAGTTGTTATCTGTATCGCGTAGTCGAAACCTTCTCGACCATCTTCCCGTGCTGGTGCTACCAATGCGGATTGGAATATGAAGTTCTTTGGCACACCACCCCCGAGTATTATCGCACCTGTGCGCTTTGCATCGCAGAAGAGACCTATCAATTCCTTCATGTCATCGAATACATCTACTTTCAAGGGACGCATCTGTTTATATATCCACGCATGGAGTCCAATCATAGAGTCGGCAATCGCAGGACAAAAGACCGGTACTCCACTCGCAACGGCACACCGCAGAATAGAATCTTTGTCCGTGATATTTTCTCCTATCTCTTTTAGCAGTTCCTGTATACTATAACGTTTATTTTCATCGTCACGAGCAAGCTTATCGAACACGCCCCTTAAAAAATCCTCTAACCTTGCAAATGCATCGTCATGCACAATCACATCATATATCCTATCTCTACCATGCTCTCTCAGCCATACATCATCTATTGCGGTATCCACATCATCAGCTATTTTATAATGATGTTCGCCAAGAGCTTCTATGATGTCATGCACTAGATTTGCTCCTGTCGTTACTACCACGTCCACGTATCCCTCCCGTATCATATCGGAAATCACATTCCGCATCCCCGCAGGGACAATAGCACCGGCAATGCCCAAAAATTTTGTCGTATTCTCTTTCAGCATGCCCTCATATATGTCTACTGCTTCTGCCAGTCTACCAGCACCGAAGGCACAATCTCTTAGCTCTCTTACAAGTCCATCTACACTCATATTCGCAGCTATTCTAACGCCTCTTACTTCCTTTAGCCTTTCTCTGTCCTCGTTGTCCATTTTATAAATAATTTTTTTAAAAGCTTTACACTTCAAAGAAATAATATGTTTTACATAATTATTATACAATAAAAAATAGAAGAGAGGGGCTGTAGGGTAGCCAGGTTATCCTCCCAGCTCGGGGAGCTGGTGACCGGAGTTCAAATCTCCGCAGCCCCATACATACATAAATACAAAAAATAAAGAAGAACGTGTTGATAAAGGAAGTGTTGGTGGATACGAATGCGCTATTTATACCAGGCGAATTTGGCGTTGATATATTTGAGGAGCTGGAGCGGCTGGGCTATCGGCATATAATCGTGCTGAAGGCGGTGATGAACGAATTAGATAGGTTAAGACGGGATTTAAAAGGCAAAGAGAAGCGAGCAGCAAATGTTGGCTATTCTTTACTGCTTCGCTATCTGCAGCATAAAGCACCTGAGCAAGAACAAATGCAGGGTAGATGCAAGGTAACGCTAAATGCGGCGGATGTGGGCGAAATGAATACCGACGAACTGATTCTAGAGGTAGCAGTAAAGAGAAACGCTGCGGTCCTTACAATTGATGAGCCCTTAAAGCGGAAATTAACAAAAGCAGGAATAGTAACGGTGTATTTGAGGGGTAAGTGTAGGTTGGAAGAATTATGAAACTTTTTCGTACGCTCATTTCGGTGGATGAAGCATTAAGGACTGTTTTAGCGTATGCAAAGAGGACAGAACTAGAAGAACTCGGCTTTGACGATGTTTTGAGCCGAGTTTTAGCAGAAGACGTTCACTCGCCAGTAGATAGCCCACCTTTTGATAGAGCTGCAATGGACGGTTATGCGATAAGAGGCGAAGACTCTTTTGGCGCATCGCCAAATAAAGCAGTACGTTTACGGATACTGAATAAGGGCGTAGAAATAGGTGCTGGAGAGTGTTTTCCCATACAGACCGGGATGCCTATACCAAAAGGCAGTAACGCAGTTGTTATGCTCGAGTATACAAAAGAACGAGGTAGCGATTTAGAAATCTTTCGACCCGTCACACCGGGTAAAAATGTCTCTTTTATAGGTGAGGATGTGAAGAAAGGGGACGTGGTGCTGAAAGAAGGGCGCGTGTTAAGAGCTCATGACCTCGGTATGCTTGCATCCATTTTTAAAAGTACTGTGAAGGTATATAGAAGAGCAAAGCTTGGGATAATATCCACAGGTGATGAGCTTTTGGATCCCTCTGTTGAAGGTGGAAGAGGGATAGCAGATGTGAATAGTTATATGCTTGCGGCATTGACAAAAAAAATCGCGGACACGCGTAGAATAGGAATAGTGAGCGATGATTTCGAATTGATAAAGACCGCAATAAGCTCAGGGTTAGAAGATTGTGACGGGTTACTAACAACAGGTGGGAGCTCAGTAGGCGACCGCGATTTTTTAGCTGATGCAGTAACGGATTTAGGTGAAATTAAGTTTCATGGTGTGGCTATTCGACCGGGCGAGCCAACCGGTTTCGGGATCATCAAAGATAAGCCGGTATTTGTTCTCCCTGGTTATCCAGTAGCGGCAATATCTGCGTTTGAAATGCTTGTAAGACCTTTTTTGTACGCGATGCAGGGTGTGAAGGAAGAACGAGCAAAGATATTCGCAATAGCGAGTAAAAATATCCCTTCGGCTGTGGGCAGAACCGATTTTGTGCGTGTGAAACTGACCTGTAGCGATAAGGAGTGCTACGTCGAGCCTATAAGGGTGAGCGGCTCGGGTATTTTATCCAGCATGACGAAATCGAATGGCTTTGTCTTGATAGAGGAGAATAAGGAAGGGATAGAGGAAGGGGAGAGTGTAACGGTGGTCGCATATTAGTATTTGTATAGCCAAATAAAAAAACCACGAGATATTATTCTTTTTCTCGTGGAAATCTGTGTAATCTTGTGGTTATAAAAAGGAGCTAAATAAATACTTTCTTTTAACTTAAAATTATATTATTAGTTACTAAAAGATGAAAGTTGCTCACGTATCCACCTACTACCCACAACAGTGTGGAATAGCCACTTATACAGGTCATCTCATTCACGGGCTTCGAACGCTGAGTCCCAAATTGGAAATGAAAGTAGTTACCGAGAAGGATGCGTCACCATTCAGGCAGGTGCGATTTGAGGTGGTACCATGTTGGGATAGGAATGAAGATTATGTAGAACCAATCATCAGCAATACGATGGACGCAGAGGTGGTTCATATTCAACATGAATACGGCATTTACAAGCTTGATGAGCGACTGCCTCTGCTGCTCGAGCGATTGAAAGCAACTAAAAAGCGGACAATAATAACTATCCATTGCGTTAGACCAAGCCAATTCTGTGAAAGGGGTGTGGTGGATGAGGATTACGTTAAGAGAATTGCTAAACTCGCTGATGTGGTTATTGTTCATCTTGAGTCGCAGAAAGCGGTATTGGAGCGACTTGGGATACCATCTGAGAAGACCCATGTCATCGCTCACGGGACATTACTCAGTAATGCAGATAAGAAGAGTTCAAGGGCACGGTTGAAATTACCAGAAGAAGGACGGATAATGCTTATGTTTGGTTTCGTCAAGCCCTATAAGTGTGTGCATGTTGGACTTGAGGTACTCAAAGAGGTAAAGGCAGAAGTAGAAGATGCGTATCTATTTATTGCTGGTGGACTTTCTCAAGGCGCATCAAAAAAAGACAGAACTTATGAGGAATATCTCTATAAACTGATAAAAGAACTTCACCTTAGCGGTAACGTGATATTCCCCAACCGATTCTTTTCGGACGATGAGATACCCTATATCTTTGGTGCCGCTGATGTTGTCCTGTTTCCATATTATGTGGAAGACTTGTCTGCTTCTGGCCCTTTTCATCTCGCAATAGGAGCAAAGAAGCCGGTAATCGCATCTCGGATACCGAAGTTTGAATCGCTAAAGAACATCTGTGACGAGCTTCTTGTTCTTCCATCCGACACATCGGGGATTGCAAAAACAGCTATTCGTATTTTTACGGATAACGATTTTAGGCAGTATGTACTTGATAGAACGGAAAGATATAGGAGTGCGACCTCATGGGTTGAGATAGCGAGCAGGCATTTAGAATTGTATAATATAGTGGGGTGTGTGTGATAGGTTTATTATAGGAATGCAAAATTCGAGCAATAGAAAACTTTCTACATCTTTGAATAATGGTTTCTTATGCCCTATTTGTCTATATATACCCCCTGTTCTAATATATTTAATGCGATAAAGAGGAACGGGAAGATAGAACATGGTGCTTTTTAATTCATTGATATTTGTATATATGGGCAGGAATAGATGGTTGAGGAGGTAAATGGATGAAGATTGCAGTGATGACAGCCTGGAATGACGAAACTGGTGCTGCGGTGCATGCAAAAGCGCTGGTGAATGCATGGCGGAAGCTGGGGCATAAAGTGACCGTGTTCAGTTTTCTTAAAGATGAGTTGGCGGGTGATAGATTTACGGGTAAAGATGAGAGTTATGTAATAAGATGCTTCGGAAAAGACTTCCTGGACCCCAGACCCATTCTGACATCAGAATTTGACATTTTCGTAGTGGAGGACTTAAGGTCTCTTCCTGTAGAACAGCTTGCCATGATATTCCCCATGATAAAAGAGCAAGCTTTTCCGGTTCATATCGTTCATGAAGATAAGTTGCCCAAGGAAGCATGGTTTTATCAGCTTCCCTGGGATAAGGTGATTTACTTCGATGAGCGGCAAGAGTTCCTGAAGGATGTTTATCCGGACGCGGAGTACATCCCTTTTCCTTGTTTCCCTATAAGGCGTGGCGATAAGAAAGAAAGTAGAAAAAGACTGGATTTGCCACTAGATAAAAAAATAATCTTTACCTTCTCTCAGAGGGGCTATCGTCCATACCTGCGCTATTTGTGTGAGCAGTTAATGCCAAAAGCGGTTTTATTATTTGTGATCCCACATGACTTCGAGATGCTTGAGAAGGAGTCGGCGCCGCCATGGATGATTGTTCGAGAAGAAGGCGCTTTATCTGATGAGCGGTTTGACGAGTATCTATTTGCTTCGGATGCGGTTATCCTCCATAAATACCAGAGCAGATACCACAGGCCTGTCTCTGGTACAATCTTCCAGGTGATGGGTGCTGGTTGCCCAATCTTTATTCCACAGCAATCCGAGTACTTCCAGCCATTGAAGGATGAAGCAGTCTATTATAAGGATACGGAAGACCTATGCCATAAATTAGTTGCCTTTTGTAAAGATGAGGGGATAGCGAAGGGAATGACAGAGGCAGAAGAAGTGTTTGTACAGATGAGGTCTGCGGAGAAGATAGCAGAGATATACATAGACGTTTTTACTGCGGTATTAAAGGGGCGGGGGTTATAATTGAATGAAGTTGAAGCGTTACGAAGGCAATCCGATATTGAAGCCAAAGCCCGAGAACGATTGGGAATCTGAAAATGCTTTTAATCCCGCGATGGTTTACGATAAAGGCTTATTTCACCTCTTATACCGTGCTATGGGACGCGATGGTATTTCGAGAATAGGGTATGCGGTAAGTCTAGATGGATTTGACTTCTTCCGCTTTGACAAACCGGTTTTCTCGCCGAAACGGATATTGGAACCGCGTGGGTGTGAAGATCCACGTATAGTTAAGATCGAAAACGTTTTTTATATGACTTATACTGCTTATTCTGAGAGAGGGGTACGGATTGGTTTAGCATCCACAGAGAATTTTGTACAATGGGAAAGATATAAAATAGCGTGGGAAGAGATGAATAATAAAGATACTGTCCTCTTCCCGGAGAAGATAGGCGGCAAATATGTGCTCCTTCATAGACCAATGCTTGGCGAGCATATGAGTGTCTGGATTGCTTATTCAGATGACTTAATTGAGTGGTATGGGCAGCGAGAGATTATGGCACATGGCGAAGAAGGGAGTTGGGAAAGTGAGAAGATTGGTGCGGGTGCACAGCCAATAAAGACCGAGAAAGGCTGGTTGCTGCTGTATCATGGTGTTGACGAAGATAAGGTGTATAGATTGGGCGCGGCAATGCTCAGCCTGGAAGACCCATCAAAAATATTATACCGGCATCCTGAGCCTATTCTTGAGCCGGAAACGGATTATGAAATACGAGGCGAGGTCCCTAATGTTGTATTCACTTGTGGCGCATGCGAGGTATATGGGAGATACTATATATATTACGGTGGAGCAGATAGTGTAGTTTGCGTAGCTACAGTGCCTAAGGCAGAATTGTTAGGGATTTTTTGATCGCTCTGGAAGAAGGTGTGGTATATGCTAAATAACGTGTGTTAGAAGGGAAGTAGTTTTTAAAGGAAAAAGTGTTTAAATACCAATAGGCAGATAAGAGATAGTGCATGTAAGTGCCTGCCGCCGTAACTCAGTTGGTAGAGTGCCCGGCTGTTAACCGGATTGTCACAGGTTCGAGCCCTGTCGGCGGCGTAACAATTCCTTAAAATCTATTTTACCTTTGTACAATGCACTCCCCATCACTACCCCGCTCGCACCCGCATCTTTTATCTTCCCTATGTCCTCCACACTGCTCACCCCTCCTGCTATAACCACAGGAATGCTCACAGAACTAACAAACTCCGCTATAATCTTCGGATCTACACCCCCCATCAAACCTTCAACGTCTATGTTCGTGAACAGCAAACTACCTGCACCTATTCTTTCTACTTGTTTCGCCGCTTCCGTTGCATTTACCCCTGTTACTTCTTGCCATCCCTCTATCGCCACTTTACCCTTTCTCGCATCCAATGCAACCATTACCCGCTCGGGCGAAAACGCATTCGCAACCTGCTCTATAAGATGGGGTGATTTCAACGCAACCGTCCCAAATATTATTCTATCTATTCCGGTCTCAAGAAGTTCAACCGCAGTTTCATACGACCTGATCCCACCGCCCACCTGAATCTTTGCTTTCTCTCGCACTCCTTCCGCGTCAGCTATTTTCTTTATTACCTCCAAATTGTTCTTCTCTTCTTGAAAGGCACCATCCAAATCTATTACATGTAATCTTCTTGCACCCTGGATAACCCAGCCCCTAGCGATTTCCACCGGATTCTCGGCTGAAGCGAATATCTCGTCTTCTTTTTTACCCTGTTTCAATTGAACACATCTGCCACCCCTCAAGTCTATCGCAGGTATTAACTCAAATGACCCCATTTACTCCACTTTTATCCCTAATTTAGCGGCCATCTCCTTGTACCGTACACGTAGAGTCACTTCAGTGACACCAGTAGCCTCCGCAACCTCTTTTTGTGTCTTCTTTGTGTCGCATAGGATGGCAGCTATATAAATCGCCGATGCTGCTATACCGGTAGGACCTCTCCCGCTTGTCATATCCCTCGCTAATGCCCTTTCCACTATTTCTCTTGCCTTTTCAACCGCGCAGTTAGTCAGATTTAATTTAGCGCAGAATCTACCCACATATTCCAGAGGAGAGATCGGAGCAAGCTTCATTCCCAGTCGGTTTGCCAATAACTTACACGCCTTTATTATATCCTTTCTCCCCACCCTTGTTACTTTTTCTATTTCGTCAAGCGTTCTTGGCACATTATGTTTACGACAAGCCATGTACATAGACGCAGCAAGTATCTTTTCTATTGAACGTCCATGAATCAAATCATTTTCCCATGCTTTACGATATATCTCCAGGCTACTCTCCCGCGTTTTTTCCGGTATAGTTAGGAGCGATGAGAGCCTATCTATCTCCGCTTGCGCGACTAAACGCTGTCTCCCAATTGCAGCACTTAACCTTTTTCTTCGTTGACGTTCACTAAGCCTATGTAACCATTCTCGATTAGCCTCAGATTTTTTTACCTCTTCAATGTTTTCTTCTTTAGCCCCTCTGTTTTCATGCATCTTCCTTTTACCTTCTATGCCTCAGAGGAGAGACATTCGTTTATTAGCAAGCTTCTCCAGCCCTTCCTTTTTTATATTCTCAAGGGCCTTTATACTCACATAAGGACGATTAACAGATCCAAAGACATCATAAACTCTTCCGATTTGCCTTTTATCTTCAGAAATAACCACGGAATTGATAACCTTTTTTACATTTAGCCCATCGCTCTTCACAATCAATTTATTATCTACAATATGAAGTACCGTGCCTAATCCTTTCACTTTACTCTTTCTTTTCATTAGTCAGTACTAAAAATGAAAGCACAATATATAAAGTTTACGAAACTTTTTTATCTTCACTTCACTTAACTTAACAATAAAAGTAACATGCCTAATTTAGAAGAACTGCGAAACGGTTTTCCCGCTACAGAGAATGAATTTATGGGATTGATAATAGACGATGAGAAATGTGTAGGTTGTGGGATCTGTGTCGTGGTATGCGAGGAGAACAGGATGAACGAGGAGGTGATATATGGTAAAGGGGGGCGATATAACGATGAGTTGGTGTTAATGATAGAAGAAGGGAGAGTTAGATTGTTAGATGTAAAGCAGTGTAAGAGAGCTTTTGACCCTCCGGAGTTTTGTAGAGCTTGCGTTGACCACTGCCCTACCAGTGCAATAGAGTTTCTGTCGCAGACTTAGCGAGTGCCAATTAACCTGAATCACAAGACCATATATGTGACCACATCATCAATTGTTGATACTTCTTCTACGTTCATCTTTCCGGCCATGTACTCACCGAGATCAAGCTCTTTTGGCGTGTAATAAACCCACTCAATCGGGAATCCAAATATTTTCCGTTTTCCTACTTTTCGCTCGTAATGTATATACTCTTTCTGACCTTTTGGCACCAGAAAAAGCTTCATGCCTTTCTTCTCCGCTGCTACAGCCTTCTCAAACACAGCGTCTACCTGACCTATGTGACCCTCTTCTTCGATAGTCCCTGTGATAGCCACCTCCTGTCTTACTTTCTTACCTTCCAGAGCAGCTATGGTGGCAGCAGCGATAGCTGCACCGGCTGAAGGGCCACCCATCAAAGTGCCATTTATGTCAAAAGAAATGAGGATGTTTTTATTCGAGATGTTTATATTTGTGAAGTCCTTAGCAACCTTTACTGCTTCTCTTACCGAATATTGCGTTGTAGGTTCGACAAACGGATTCGTATTAACCAACACGCCCCCAGACCCTTCTTTTATCTCTACATACACCCTACCCAGCACACCCTGGTAGTTATCGCTTCTTATAGCAACGATATTAGCGCAAGTGGTGCCATTGGACGCGTTAAAAAATCTCGGCTTTCCCTCTTTAGCGGTATCACTGGCACTGATAAGTTTTTCGATAATGTCTTCTTGCACATCTATTTTCCGCTGCTGCTGCTGATAGATGTGGAAAGCGGTGGAAACAGATAGCACCAAGAGAATGAAAAGCACGGCGATTATAGCATTTTTACGGTTCACAATTATCACATATCTATAACATATACAC
>PRCZ01000037.1 GCA_009903405.1 Candidatus Methanophaga sp. AG-394-G06 | reverse complement strand
TTGAGGTTCCTGCAGGGCGAATGGAATATAAAGAATACATAAGATGGCTCGTTCCACAAGTGCCTTACTACATGCTAAAAACACTATTGCCGTTCTAACAAATTAGTAAGGAGCCTATTTTTTATATATAAAAATTTAATATCTTCTGAGGAGAGGAAAATGAGAGAAGCAATGGAAAAACGGACATTGTTTACCCTGTACTTTTCCATAGTTGCTGCGCTATTAGGGTTAAGTATAATTTCTCCTCTATTGCCAACCATAGCAGAGGATCTTGGAGCCACAGGCTTTTGGGTAGGCATGATATTTTCAGGCTATGCCATTTCCCGTGCGATTATTATGCCGATTATGGGTGGATTATCAGATAAATACGGAAGAAAGATTCTCATCGCATCAGGGCTGCTGCTTCTTGCAGTGATTTCCCTCCTTTATCTCTTAGCCCATAATGTCTATACACTCACAGCCGTACGATTATTGCATGGTCTGGCCGCAGGAATGATTATTCCCGTTGCCATGGCATACGCAGGAGAGACTGCCAAGGAGGGAAAAGAAGGCAGAGCTATGGGCATAATTAATATGATGTTTTACTTGGGCGTAGCAGTGGGTCCGCTCATAGGCGGTATTTTCTGGCACGCATTCGGTATGGCATCGGTATTTTATGTAATGTCTGGTATCAGCGTATTTGTACTTCTGCTTGTGTTATCTTTCTTGCCGGAAATAAAAAATTCCAAGGCGAGTAAAATAGTAGAACATGATCCATTTAAAACCCTCATCAAACGCGATGCCGTAAAAATAATCCTACTTATAGCACTCATCACTGCTTTTAGAACTGGTGTACTCTTGTCATTTTTGCCTTCGCATGCCTCAGATTTCAATATCAATGCCGCTCAGGTAGGAATAATCCTTTCTGTTGGCGTAATATTTACAGGTATCTTACAGCCTTGCTTTGGTATTGTGGCGGATAAGTTGAGTAAGTATAATATGCTGTTACAGATAGTTATTGGCTCATTTGTTGGTACAATTGTATTATTTATGGTACCACTCTGTCATGATTTTACTACACTTTTACTTGTCAATGTTTTTATAGGTCTTGGTGCAGCAATATCAATGCCTGTTGCAACAGATATCGCCGTGGTGATCGGTAAAAAGGTGGGGATTGGCTCCTGGATGGGTATATTTAATACTACAATAAGTCTCGGTATAATAATTGCTCCTTTAATGTCTGGTGTGGTGATGGATTGTTCAGGGATAAATTCTGTTTTCTATTACGCCGGTATTGTATCTTTGCTGTGCACTCTTATTGGTTGCTATTATGTTTGGAGATGGTCAAAAGGACAATAAAAGGGTGTGACATCTTTTAAATTGGTATGCGATCATCGCCGTAGCTAACATTTTAAACCTTTTTACACTGCATATTGGACTTCCAACGTTATCCCTGTTATCGTCTCAATAACCGTCTCTAAATTCACTATTCTTATTTCATACAGGGTTTCGATTACGTTAAGAAGCCCACGTGCTTGATCTTCTGCTTCTTCTTGGTTCATTTATTTGATACTAAAATGTTTCGCAAAAGAGATATATAATTATGCGACGCAGTTATCCCCTAGCGCCATCAGTGGATAAATGTCACTGGAGCTAAGCCATGAATCGGGATCGGTAGTCATAACTGGAGTATCTTGTGGTTATCGTTTCACCTTTTGACAACGGGTCTTAGCGGCAGGACATAAAGTCTTCCATTGTGATTGATCACTTCCACTTCAACACCATAGGCATGATTTATGTTTTCGGGAGTGAGGACGGAAGAAGGCACACCAGCGGCATAAATATGGCCCCCATTCATCATTAATATCCGGTCAGCGTATCTTGCAGCAAGATTGAGGTCGTGGATAGCCATAATTGCCGAAATCCCTCTTTCTACCACGATATATTTTATGATGTCCAGCACTTCCAGTTGATGTCTGATGTCGAGGTTAGAGGTAGGTTCATCGAGCAAAAGGACATCAGGCTCTTGCGCGAGTGCACAAGCGATAAAAATTTTCTGCTGTTGACCGCCACTAACCTCATTAATGTCTCGCATGGCAAGATCTTCGATGTGCATCATTTGCAAAGTATCTAAAACCTTTTCGAGGTCTTCTTCGCTACTTCGCCAACCGACATGAGGTCGTCTGCCCATGAGGACAGTATCGAAGACAGTGGCTGGGAATACATGAGTAGCACTCTGAGGAATATACGCCATTTTTTTGGCGAGATCCATCAAGTGCATATCCTTTATATCCCGTCCATCAAGCAAAATACATCCCTCTTGTGGGCTCAATATCCGATCTATACATCGCAGCAGAGTGGATTTCCCCGCTCCGTTTGGACCTACCACGCCTAACATCTCGGATCTGTCAAGCTCTATACAGACATCCTTGAGTATCGGCACACTTGCGTAGTTGAAATTCACATTTTTTACTTTTAGTTTCACCATTTTATCACCAAAACTCCTTTCTTCTTCTTAGTAACAAGAAGAATAAAAAAGGCCCCCCTATCAGGGCGGTCACAATCCCTACCGGGAGGATTATAGGTGCTATGATTGTTCTTGCTATAAGATCACAAGCGAGTAAAAAAGCTGCACCGAAAAGACCCGAAGCAGGGATTAGAAACCGGACATCCCCTCCTATAATCATTCTACATATATGCGGTGCTACTAATCCTACAAATCCGATGGTACCTGTGAAGCATACGATGCCCGCAGTTAACAAGGAAGAAATTATCATTATAACGATTCTAGTTCGCGTAACATTAACACCGAGGCTTTTTGCCCTCTCATCTCCAGCACCCATGACATTGACATCCCACGATTTCCACATAAGTGGGATAGTACACACCACAAGTACAATTGTGACCGGTAATAGATCATCCCAGGAAGCTCGACCAAGAGAGCCAACCATCCAGAAGTATGCCTCTTTTAGCGCTTCTGCCTCTGCGAAATAATTTATTAGCTGTGTCAATGCAGAGAAGACATACATCATTGCGATACCAGCGAGAATCATTGTCTCGGGCGTAGCGCTTTTGTAGCGTGACAAACCTAAGATAACAAAAGTAGGGATTAGGGAGAAGACGAATGCATTTACTACAACGAGATACTCGCCACTAATAAAACCAGCACCTAAAATAATAGCAATAACCGCGCCAAAACCTGCACTTGCGGAGATACCTAAGGTGAAGGGACTTGCAAGCGGATTTCTTAAAATGCCCTGCATCATCGTGCCTGCGATTGCAAGCCCCGCGCCAGCTAAGATAGCCATAAAAATCCGTGGTAGTCTCAAGTTCCAGACAACAACCTCTTTTGTCGTTTCTGGATTTTGGAATAGCCCCTGCCAGATTATTGTATAGACCTCAGCGACCGTGATAGGAAAAGAGCCAAGCGTTGCGGCTACACCCGCGATGATAAATATTAAGAGAATGCAAAAGAGGATAAAAATTATTTTCCGGCCGATGAATTTCTTATACTGCGCTTTTATCTTTGCTCTTTTGCCCGTTCCGGGTATTGTCTCGGTACTAGAGGTCATTTTTATTTGTAACTATTTGAGAGGAAATATTAACATTGACATCATATAAACTTTTCGATATTTATTTGATAAAACTTTTTCCTGAATTGTTTGATTTTTGTTACTAATCTCTAGAGTTTTTCTGTGCATCTGTTTGTTCGTTTTATTGCGTGCGAACCATGATTAGGCTCCTACTTCCCATCTGGATGCTCCTCTGGATGATACACAAACACACCATGCTCATCTAAATCGAAATCTGACCCCTGGAATCTTGTTAGGTATTCCTGATGGATCGCTTTCGGATCCAGATCCGTAAATAACTCGGGATATAACCATTTCGCCATGTATGCCGCAGCAATGAAATGTTTTCCACCCGTGATTTCTTTTATAATCACGTACACTCTTTCATCTTTCACTGCGGACACGTTCGCCAACTCAATACGACCTTCTATCTCAGCCCATATATCTTTTAACCATGTTATGTCATCGGTATTATACCCGTACTTGCCTCTAGCATATCCTTGCTTAACTATAATCTCAGGATCGCGCAGCATTACTTCTTCTTTGTCTATAACTTTATAACAGGAAATATCGCCGAAGATGTTCTTGCCACCTGCCATCTCGATAATTTGGTGAAGTGCCGTGCCGTTTCCTCCAATCTTATAGTCTTCACCAAAACCTTCAAAGTAGACCTGTGATCTCTCATCAACAGGAATTTCAGCCACTGCCTCTTTGACATCGTTCAAGCATTCTACGTAGAATCCGCCGAAATCCACTGCTTCTGGCTCCATATCCAGGATGTATCCCAGTTTGTTCACTTCATCGAGATAATCTTCTGGCTTGAAGCAGTCAAAACGAATCACAGTGATACCCGCGTCTTCAAGCTTTTTTTGAACATCGTCGCAAGAAGATTCGAAATGTGTCGCATATAGAAACACCGCATCGGGCTTTAACGCTAATATCTTTTCGATGTCCGGCAACCATGCATTGCCTGCATTCTGAGTATCTTTGAACTCAGGGAAGAACTCTTCCTTACCGATCGTACTCTTTGATACGCAGATTATCTTTTCTTTTTCCTGCTTAAGCGACCGCATCACCTCAAGGGTATTCCAGTTGAGCACAGCTAGTCTCAGAAGCGGCTTATCTATCGTGACAGCTCGGCCTACTGTATCGACAACTGTAAGCTCCTTTTCCTTACCTACGATGATCAACTTTATCTGAATAAAATCAAGCGGGTTTATTTTACCGTCGTATTTCGCATCTGCTAACTCCGTTTCCGGTTTCTTACCGAAGAAAATCAACTTTACGTAGGTTAAATCGCGCATGTCAATGGTATCGTCTTCATTTGCATTGCCGTAGATGCCTAAGATGTAATCGTCTTGTTCCGCGGCAATCGTCGTTGCCGGCAAAGCCGTTAAAAACAGCAAGCCCAGCACGATTGCTATTCCAACAAACCTTTTCTCCCACAAAGTGTTTTCCATAAACGATTTTGCGAAGCAAAAGGGTTTAAAGAAAGCATTACCAAATGCACTTTCTCTCCTTTCCATTCTTCTTTTTCACTTCTTATGTTCTTTTTCACCCCTTCTTTATCATCTTATTCCATCCGCTTCTTAATTAAAGCAATACATTATAATTTTAATTTTGACATTATTTATAAACATTTCTATTTTGCGCGTATAAAGTATAACTTCTCGTGTTAATGAGGTTATCTTCAAGCAAGTGATGTTCAAATTATTTACTATTGGAACCAAACTGTGTATCCTCTATATGTCCCTCAATCTCAAGGTATGCCGTTCTCATTTTCGCCTTTTCTTCTCCTGTTGCCTTCCAGTATCCTCTTTTTTCCGCTTCAAATAATCTTTCCATTATTTCAACGGCTGCGAATTTGTTGTTCTCTTCCAACCTCTTTCGCATTTCCTCGTCAAATACAAAACGCTCTGCAATAGAAGACCATATCCAGTTAGGAACGGCATTTGTAGTTGCAGCCAATCCCAGTGTATTTTCTAAACGGTCAGCGATTTGCTGTGCTCCATGATAGTCATGTTCCAGCATCCCGTCTATCCATTTCGGATTCAGCAATCTCGTCCTTGTCCCTCTTACTATAACGTCTCCAACGTCTTCTGTTTTTATCACCTCCTTTGTGGTATCGGTAATCAACATCGCCGCTTTTTGACCTTTAACCGTCTCCACAGCTTTTGATAGTCCGCCAAAGAACTCGAAGTAATGGTCGAGGTCAACTATTTCATAGTCATGCGAATCGCGGACTTGCGACACCAAATCTATTTTTGCGAGATTAGTTCTAAATAACGAATCTCTTTTCTGCGCATGAATATTTTCCACGTATAAATAGTTCATAGATTGTATATAGACTTCAGCAAGATCTTTTTCTTCTTTCCAGATAGCGTCCTCGACTAATGGAAGCATTCTTGTGCCATATTCTCCTGCCTTCGGACCGTATATTCTCCCGCAAGCAATTTTATTTGCCGCTTTTTCGTCTATCATACCTTTTTCGATTTCTGTTTTCAGCGTTTCAAGGTTTTCAAGTGAGTGCTTCTTGACAAAATTCATTTCAATTGGTTCATCCAGACTTGTCACAAGCGTAAATGCTTGATTCAACACTTGAATGAGGTTTGGGAACATATCACGGAAAAAGCCGCAGATATTGAGTAGGCAGTCAATTCGGGGTCTTCCAAGCTCCTCTAAGGGTATAATCTCTAATTTCGGGTACCATGAGCCCATTTCTCTGATGATTTTCACACCCAAATAATAAAGAATCTGGCCAATGGACTCACCGCCGGTTTTTGTCGTTTCAAATCCCCACAGCACGACACCAACACTTTCAGGATATTTGCCATCCCGCACCAGGTATCTCTTTATCGTATTGTCTGCTATTTCTGCTCCTCTTTCATAAGCTGTCGAAGTTGGTATTTTATTAGGGTCAAATTGATTGATATTTCTCCCGGTAGGAAGGACTTCTGGTGTCCTTACCACATCTCCACCAAGACTTGGTTCGATGAACTCCGTATTCAAGCCACGCAAGCAACTTTTCATTTCATTAGAATTATCAGCATAATTCTCTGCTACTTCTATTCCAAACGCTAAAGTCTGCTTCAAATCCTTTCTGTGCTTACTACCAACATTACTTTTTTTAATCGCACTCTCAAAGGATTCCACAAAACAACAATCTACAAGGTCTGCACATTTCTTATCTATTTTATCCAACTGCGAGGCATATTTTTCTTTGTTTCTCAATGCTAAGTCGTAATCAATGCCCGTTGATTCTGCTAATATTCGGTTGAGCGATTTTATACCCTCTCTGTCATACCGCAGGATAAATTCGGTGAATTTTTTGAATGTTTCCTTCTCATATCGCTGCCCAACTACGTGGAGTCCCTTTGGTATGATACTTCGTTTCATCTCATAGAGTTCTGTATGAATCCTAGGAATGCTCTCTCCCTCAAATTTCAATTCCTTCGCGAGTTCAAAAATCTTCTCCTTCACCTTCTCGCTTCTCAACGGGTCTACCTGTATGGCTTCGTGATATTCGTCAATTACGTCCTGCAGCTCAACATAGTCCTCATACAGGTCGGAAGTGGTGTATGGGGGAGAATTATAGCTGATCATCGTGCCATAAAGTCGTCTCTTTGCTATTGTTGATTCTGATGTGTTCAACACGTGGTAAATGTAAAGATGCGGCATATTTCCAATCAGGATGTCCGGGGAACAACACGAGCTCATTCCTACTTCCTTACCCTTCATAAACTCTGCCAGACCGTGAGTTCCTACATGAAACACCGCATCTGCACCCCAGACTTCCTGCAACCAGAAGTAGAATGCGAGATATTGATGATGAGGCGGTTTTGTTTTGTCGTGAGCTGCTTTTGCTAAATCGGATTCACCGAGCGGAGGTCTTGCCGGCTGAATTCCAATGAATACATTACCCAATTCGATTCCTGGTATCAGGAGTTTATTATCAACACACATCACATTTCCCGGGGGCTCGCCCCAATCCGCTATAACCTCGTTTTGCACCTCTTCAGGTAGTGCGTGGAAAAATTTGAGATATTCATTTAAATCGAGGGAATAGCAATTCTTCAGCGTTTCCTCTTCTCTGAGCCATGTTCCAGAGTTTACGATTGCCTTCTCCTCAAATAAATCGTATATTTCTTTCTTCGAAAGCTCCACATCATATTCGTTCTCTTTTAAACGTTCCAACAAACGGTTTACGGATTGAAAGACGTCAAGATAAGCCGCTTTTCCTATATTTCCCTCACCGGGCGGATAACCATACACTATAATAGCGATTTTCTTTTCGTTATTTGGCATCTCCTTCACTCTCAGCCAATTCCTTATCCTGCCTGCAATGCGTGCAACACGGTCCTCAATTGGCGCGATTTCCTTTGCCTCCATCTCCCCGACTATTATATTTTGCATTCCACAGGACGGTATGGGTTCAATGCATCCATCAAGTTCTGGCCAGATCACAGCGGCAATAATCTCGATTGGCGAAAGACCTGTTGGTGATTCCATCCATTTTTCTACTTCCCGCATGAGCATAGGTGCGGGAGCAAAGACTGGCACGTTCAACTCAGTCAGCAATTCTTTGGTCAAAGTGGGATTCCCACCAAGAGGACCTCCATTTATCCTGAACCACATCAAATTTATGACTGCATCAACGAGAGGCTTGCCATTAGGTAAGAAATATTGTCTTATTGCACGTAAGTTGTGAATACCATCGGAATAAACAGGAATGACATTGAAATCATCGAAATCATTTATAAATGCCTTTACTGTTGCGATGCTTTGGTCAAAGTGCATTCCTCCGTAGAAAAGCATTCCGATGGTTTGTGCCCCTTCTTTGAAACCCGATATTTTAATGAATTTCTCTAAGTCGGTAAAATGCCCGTACGCGGGGTGGTAGATGCCATATTCCGGGAATTTAACCGGTTCTTTTGCCTTCGGCAGCTCACACCCAAGATAATCCCTGAGAAGAAATAAAATCAGATTGTAATAATTCTCCTTGCCGCCGTATCTCCAGTATTTTAGTGCTTTTATGTAGTTTCGTGCATCTTTTACCGATTTAAAAGGCAGGATCTTGCCCGCAGTCTCTACTATTTTCTGACCTCGCTCTATCTTTTGCCACAGCTCTTCCGGATTGTCAACTTCAGCGGCAGAACTCATTCGAGATGCAATTTTCGCGCCTGAGAAAGTGCCCAACCTCGTTAGCTCCATTAGCTTACTCATGGGACCTATGAGGTTTAAAACGATGTTTTTCTCCTCTTTTAACGCTTCGTAAGCGATTTCACTTGCTCGCCCTCCGCCTCTTATGTCAACCAAAACGATATCTGAGGTTTTTAAATGATTTTTTAGGTTTTCTCTATCAACTTCTTCTTCATCTATCTGGTTAGGATAGTACATTTTAAAAGCTACATCGAGTCCAAAATCTCCTCTCAGCTCACTTACCGCCTCTAAGATGCTTGGGGTTGCGACCGTAGATATGCATGTGATTTTCATTTTCCTTCCCACATCCTAAAAATAAAAAAGAAGAGACTTTCGGTCTCTCCCATCTCTCCCCTCCCCTACGGCAGATACACAAACACACCATGCTCTGTCACGTCAAAGTCTATGCCACAGAATTCATCTATGTATTCTTGATGCATCTCTTGCGGGTCTAAATCACTGAAAGGTTCGGGATGGAACCATTTTGCCAAGTATGAGAGCCCAACGAGATAGCCAGGTCCACAAGAAACGGAATGGTGTAGTATATAAACACGATTGCTCCTCACCACTTCTATATTCTCAAATCCTGGCAGTCCTCTTATCTCATCGTAATACTCTTTCATTTTACTGTCATCATCTGTTTCATAACCCCCTTCACGCGTATTATAACCTGAGGCGTAACCTATGATTACCTTAGGGTTCTGCTCCAGAATCCATTCCAACGATACATAAGGATACCCGGGTGCAAGACCCGATGGCAAGTTAACAGCTATGTTTTTTCCACCCGCTTTCTCACAAATCTGGTGATTTCCACTGCCTTTAGCACAAGTTATGCGTTGATCAGACGCTCCCGTTTTACCACCGTAATCTAATAACGCTTCAGGCTTTTCATTATCTGAAAGCCCCGATAATTCGTCTTCTATTTTATCAATGTATTTATCATGCCATTCAAGGTATTTTTGGGCATTATCTACTTTATCGAGCAAGTATCCGAGTTTTAGCATTTCTCCTCTAATTGTTTCTAATTTGTAAAAGTCCAACCGGACAACTGTTACTGTCTGTTCCAGCTTATCTTCAAGTCCTTCATGACTTGGATTATATATTCCCGGTGCATAAGCAATGAGTATGTCTGGATTCATCGCAAGTATTTTCTCAAGGTCTGGCATAAATCCCATGCCTACTGATTGTAGCGGAGATATTTCAGGGAAGAAAACTGTCTTTATAGCAGTAGCCCACTCTATTCCAACTATTCTATCCTTTGCTCCAATAGCTCTGATAGCTTGTGCGCAGTCTGGATTTAGCACAATTATTTTTTCTATAGGCATGGATACCGTTTTGGCTGCTCCTTCGGCATCAACGATTGTAAGCTCCTTCTCCTTCCCCACGATGATCAACTTTATCTGAATAAAATCCAGCGGATTTATCCTGTCATCGTATTTCGCATCTGCTAACTCCGTCTCCGGTTTCTTACCGAAGAAAATCAGCTTCACGTAGGTCAGGTCTCGCATATCAATCGTATCGTCTTCATTTGCGTTGCCGTAGATGCCCAAGACGTAATCGTCCTCTTCCGCAGCAATCGCCGGTAAAGTAGCCACTAAAAACATCGCGCACAACACGATTGCTATTCCCACAAATGCTATCGTTTTGTTTTTTGTTTTCATTTTTTCTTTTTTTTCACCTCCTATTTTTTACTTCCTTGTATTAGCCATTCCCTTATCCTATCTTTCCTTCATCTCTTTTATCAAGACAACTGTTGCGCCGGGTACTGTGACAACGCCGAAAGGACT
>PRCZ01000036.1:8559-10637 GCA_009903405.1 Candidatus Methanophaga sp. AG-394-G06 | reverse complement strand
CATAAAGGAAGTAGCAATCTATGCGGTTTTGATGTTTGTAGCGATGCTGAGTTTGACGCTTATGGCGCCGGTGATCCAAGAATTTATTATTGATCGTTTCAATGCCAGCAATACAGAAGCGAGTATGTTTTTCAGCCTTGAAATGCTAGCCTACGTAATTTTTGCCATGATTTGGGGATCACTCTCGGACAAATGTGGCAAAAGGAAGTTTTTCATTGTTTTCGGCTTTGCAGGCTCGGCAGTGCTATATTTTCTTATGGTGCAGGCGAATACACTTCCCATTCTTTTGATACTGAGATTTATACAGGGCGCTATTACGGTTATGGCATGGTCGCTCGTGATGACGAGTGCGTTGGACAGTGTGCCGAAAACAAGCTATGGCAAGACAATGGGCGTGATAGGTATGGCAATGATGCTTGGAATGGCATTTGGTGCGCCATTAGGCGGCTTTCTGGCAGAGCGGTATAACGTGTTTGCCCCAATGTATTTGACCTCTTTTCTCTTCCTTATGGGCACTTTGATTTCGGCGACCCAGATACATGATGTTCGCATTGAAAACAAGCCCGATACCATGCTCGAATCCATCAAAGTTCTGATTGATGAGAAGAGACTCGCAGTTCCTTACATCTTCAGCTTCGTTGATCGATTCACAATTGCATTTTTTATCTTCGCGTTCCCGCTGTATCTGTCCCATGCATTTGGATTTGGTGGTGCGGAGCGAGGTATGTATCAAGCACTGCTTCTCTTTCCTCTTGTCGTGTTCCAATACCCTTTTGGGAGACTCTCGGACAAAATAGGTAGAGCACCACTACTCGTTACCGGTTCTCTTTTCTACGGCTTGGAGATGTGCCTGGTATGTTTCGTGGGCAAAACAGCCCTTATCGCACTAATACTTAGCTGTGGTCTGTTTGCAGCAATGATGTTCCCATCGAGCACTGCGCTGGCTGGAGACCTATCACCGCCGAATAAGAGAGGTGCTGCGATAGGCGGCTTCAATGTTTTTGGGTCACTGGGCTTTGTAGTGGGATTTTCTGCGGCTGGCATTCTTTCTGATATGTATGGTTATAGCACCAGTTTTGTTTTTGGCGGCATTTCCGAAATTTTGGTAGCGCTGATCGCAATACCATTCCTGTTGAAGTTGGGTTTTGGATTACGAGCAATAAGATCAAAGAACATTTCTAAATAAAGTTGGAAGACCTATGGATAACAATAACACGCGGAAATGGCTAAAATCGCATCATGATACTCTGTTCCCATTCTTTCCTTATCTTAAAAAGAGGAGTATCGAATGGCTGTTCGACAAATTAAGGGAAAATGGCAGTGGAAAGGGTGCATTATATATACATATACCCTTCTGCACTGGTAGATGTACTTTTTGCATTCTTACAAAAGAGTTACCCACAGGGAATACGCTGAAATACGTGGACTCTATTCTGGACGAAGCGAGGGAGTGGAGCGATTACTTTTCGTCCATAGAGACCATATATGTAGGTGGTGGTACTCCTACATCGCTTTCCTCAGAAGAACTTAAATTGTTATTTAACGGACTTGGAGAAATATTTCAAATCGAGAATGATGCAGAAATCAGTGTTGAAACAACAGCAAGTGAACTTACAGAAGAAAAAATGAACCTGCTACTGGAATTAGGTGTCAATCGTCTGAGTGTCGGGGTTCAAACTTTCAATCTGGGTTTAAGAAAAATGCTTGGAAGAAGAGGAGGCGGTAAAGAAGTCGTTAAGAAATTAAATAGAGCGAGAGAGATGTTTCCGCTTCTTACAATAGACATTTTGTATGATCTGCCGGGACAAGAGAAGAGGGATGTAATTGCGGATTTGCAAAAAGCGGTGGGAATAGGGGTTGATGGAATCTCTCTTTATCCTTTGATATACGCTCCGAAAACGCTGATGTCCAGACAATTCGTGCAACCTCCAATCGGAACAGCAATAGATAGTTTTGAAAATGCAAAGAGTTTTCTGGAAGATGAAGGCTATAATCACGTAAATATCAATCATTTTTCAAACGGGCGGGACAAGTTCCGCTATTCTACATATTTCAATAGTTTGGGAAATATTCTCGGT
>PRCZ01000036.1:0-8549 GCA_009903405.1 Candidatus Methanophaga sp. AG-394-G06 | reverse complement strand
GCGCTGGGGCAACGGGTTTTTTGGCGGAATGCTTCCTGAAACACAAATCTACAAGTGAACAATACATTCTGAACAATGAGGGAAACGTTTTTAGCGTGCCTAACAATATCATTCCTGTCCTCTGGTGCGTATCGCAACTTCAATACGGACTAGTAGATATTGAAGAGCCAAAGAGGAGGTGGTGTTTTGATCCTCTTGAGGCATTTGCCAAAACCATAGAAAATTCCGTGCATAGGGGGGAAATGATAATCGGAAAGAATGAGATCGAACTCACCTCTGAAGGTATGTTCTGGGCGAATACTATAGGTACGGAGATGGCGATGGAATATTTATATAAGGGTAAAGGAGAACTCGAGAGTCTTGAAGAGAAGACTTCTAAAATTGCAAATAGGATTTATGCTCAATAGGTTAAGAAGTAAAGGAAGAAGATGGGGGGTGATGCAAAAATGAAAGAACTGGTAATCGCATCGGCTGCTTTTGCATTGTTCATCCTGTGCCCGAGGATGGCGGGGATGACACAGGTTATATCAGAGGCGAGTGATGTAAATCTGGTAAAAGTGGTGGTACTTGGAACAGTGGTTGCACTTCCGCTGATAGTAGCAATGGCACTTGTATTCACAAAATACGGGCTTGTTGCATCTCTGGCGCTATGTGTAGTCACGGATTTTGCCGCGGCGTTCGCAATGCGTGCGATAAGCGTGAAAGCAGGTGTGGAAACGCTTATAATTGCGTTGTTCGTGATTATGGGTGTGAAAGTTGCTTCGATGGTATCGGGATGGGTGGGTTAAAAGAAAAATATCGAAAAGCTTTTTATGTTGTATCGACTTACAATATCGTTAAACGATACAATGATGAGAAATATCTTTCTAGGGTTTATCAGGATACATATCCTGCATCATGCGAATGAAGGAGAAATCTTTGGTGTAGCGATCATGGATGAACTCAGAAGGCATGGTTATTCGATAAGCGCTGGAACTCTCTATCCCATACTCCATTCTTTAGAGGCCGAAGGCTATCTAACAAGAAGGAACAACGTTGTTAACGGCAAGGTAAGGAAATACTATCGGATAACAGAGAAAGGCGTAAATGCTCTCGAGGAAGCGAAACCAAAAATTAAAGAACTTGTAGCTGAGGTATTATGAAAGCCAAAAGAAACTTTAGAACTGGCTTGATGAAAGGCGTTGGAGCCAATGTAGTCCTTCTAGGGTTGGTCAGTCTATTTACTGATTTGAGCAGTCAGATGGTGTTCCCGCTGATCCCGCTTTTTTTGACCACCGCCATAGGTGCCAGTGCCGCGGTTGTTGGTTTGATAGAAGGTGCTGCGGAAACCACCGCCAGCCTGTTAAAAGTATTCTCTGGTTACTGGTCTGATAAAATAGCGAGAAGAAAACCCTTTCTCCTTTTTGGTTATGGGCTTTCATCGTTAATGAAACCACTGTTTGCATTTACATATATATGGCCGAGTGTATTGGCAATCAGGATTGCAGAGCGGGTAGGAAAAGGTATCAGGAACGCACCCAGAGACGCAATCATAGCTGAGTCCTGTGACACAGACGTAAGAGGAAAAGCATATGGTATTCATAGAGCTATGGATGGCCTAGGCTCAATCCTTGGCGCTGTTCTGGGTCTTATTCTACTCATTTATCTCGGTTTCAGGAACGTTTTTTTAGTTGCAGCTATACCATCGTTAATCGCCGTTCTGTTGATAATATTTGTAAAGGAGGAGAAGAAGACACATATTGTGACTAAATCACTGCAGATTAGTTTAAAAACACTCACACCACAGCTAAAATGTTTCATTATTGTTGCGACCGTATTCACGCTTGGGCATTTTGGTTATGCGTTTTTAATGTTGCGAGTACTTGATCTGGGCTTAAAGATTGACGGGTGGTTCACTCTGGGTCCCAATCCCACCGCAATGTTGTTGTACGCGATATTTTATGTGATTTACACTATTTTCACAATACCCGCAGGTACACTCTCTGATAAGATAGGCAGAAAGCCGGTTATCGTCATTGGCTATTCGCTGTTTGGATTGACGTCTCTTGGCCTTGTCTTTGTATCGAATCTCTTTTCGATTATCGGGTTATTCATGTTATACGGCGTGTTCTATGCTATGATTGATGGTGTTCAGAGAGCATTTGTTGTTGATTTATCGCCATCGGAGCTAAAAGCTACTGCATTAGGTGCTTTTCACACTGCCACTGGCTTAGCCGCCCTGCCGGCTGGCTTGATTGCCGGTTTACTTTGGGATATGGTAAGTCCGGAAACAACATTTATTTATGGTTTTGTTCTATCGGTCATTGCAGTAGCGTTATTCATGGGATTTGTCAAAGAGAAAGATTAAGAAGGTATTCGTTTTTTTATTAAAATCCGAACCGTTTTAGGGGACGTTATTTATGTGCCTAACAAGTATCAAAAATTACGAATATGGAAGGAAAGCGAGAGTTTCAAGAGTTTTAAAATTAAGTTTGATTTCAATCCTTTGATTTTAGCAAATGTGCGAGCGGAAATGACATACAAAGAAGTTAGCACGGAACTGGAAAAAATGCGCTATACGACAAAGATCGAAGATAGCAGCTACAAGCCGGTGGATTCCGTTGACCTTCGGTGGGTTAAGCTCGACTATGCGATAGAAAGGGTAAAGAAGATTATTTCTGTGTATGAGCACAAAGCATCTCATTCCAACTATTATTGCTATGCTGATATGGCTGATGCACTGAGGCTGCTTTATGAGAAATAGAGAACAGCTTGTAGGTCGTATATTTAGACTTATTATTCGGAAGAATAGAGTTCACGAAACCACTTTACCGTCTCTTTCAAATTCTCTTCTAACTTATCCCCGGGCGCATATCCAAAATCCTTCTTCGCCTTTGTTATATCGCCTAAGGAATGCAACACATCTCCTTCCCTCTGCTTTTCATGTATCAGATCCAAATCCCGTCCCATGATCGCCATTATCACGTTTGCCAATTCATTTATCGTGATTCGCTTTCCCGTTGCGACGTTATATACGCCTTTAGCATCACTTTCCGCAGCAAGGATATTCGCACTCACCACATCATCAACAGAGGTGAAATCACGCGTTTGAGTCCCGTCACCGTAGATTATTGGTGGCTTTCCTTTCTGAATACGCTTTATGAACTTTGGTATCACTGCCGCATAGTCTGAGTGTGGGTCCTGCTTAGGCCCATAAACGTTGAAATATCGTAATGCCGCTGTTTTCAAGTCGTAAACTTCATCAAAAACATTACAATAATACTCGCCTATAAGCTTTGTCACGGCATATGGCGAAAGCGGATTTGGATTCATATCCTCTCTCTTCGGCAGTTCGGGTGTATCGCCATATGCAGAACTAGAGGATGCAAAAATCACCTTCTTCACGCTACAATCCCGCGCAGCAATGAGGACCTTTAGCGTTCCCGTCACATTTGCTTCATTTGTACTTACCGGGTCTTTGATACTCCTCGGCACGCTTGGTATCGCAGCTTGATGGAAGACGTAATCGGCACCCTCAAATATCTTACGCAGTAAATCTAAATCGGTAACGCTGCCTTTTACCAACTCGATCTCCAAACCACGGATATTTGCCTCATTCCCTGTAGATAAATCGTCCACGATAATGACTTCATTATCTCCTGACAGTACTTCAGCAAGATTTGAGCCTATAAATCCTGCTCCCCCTGTTATAATCGCTTTCATCAATTTCTATATTATCCTTATTCTATTCTATTCCTGACATGATTAACTATCCTACACCTCAAGTCGCCGTGCTACCTCATCCAAGAACTCTTCCGTGTACACAATCTTCTGTGCCGACGGTTCCGCCAGTTTCGCTAAGTCACCAGTCATTATACCGTCTTCTATCGTCCCTAAAGCAGCAGCATCCAATTTGTCTGCAAATACGCCAAGCTCAGGTGTGCCGTCAAGCTCGCCACGCTTCCTCAACGCACCACTCCATGCAAATATCAGTGCGACAGAGTTGGTAGAGGTCTTCTCTCCCTTGAGATGCTTGTAGTAGTGCTTTTGCACCGTGCCATGTGCCGCTTCATACTCGAAGTAGCCATGGGGCGATACTAAGACCGAAGTCATCATAGCTAAACTCCCAAAGGCTGCAGCAAGCATATCTGACATCACATCGCCATCGTAGTTCTTCAGCGCCCATAGCAGGCCACCCTCAGCCCTCATTATCCTTGCTACCGCATCGTCTATTAGCGTATAGAAATAAGTTATCCCTGCCGCCTCAAACTTATCCTTGTACTCCTCTTCATATAGCTTCTCGAATATCACCCTGAAGTTATTGTCGTAGGTCTTGGATATAGTGTCCTTTGTTGCGAACCATAGGTCCACTTTCTGGTCCAGTGCGTAAGAGAAACAAGCTTCGGCAAAGCTAGTTATTGATGCGTCAAGGTTATGTATGCCCTGTATTATACCCGGTCCATTGAACGCATGTATCGTGCGCCTAACGTCCTCACCATTTTCAGTCGTGACCACAAGCTCAGCCTTCCCTGGACCCTCAATCCGGTACTCAACGTTCTTGTAAACATCGCCGTATGCGTGCCTGCCCAATATTATTGGTTTTTTCCAGTTTCTTACCGCTGGTTGTATGTTCTTCGCCATTATGGGTGTTCTGAAGATAGTACCATCTAGTATGGCTCTGATTGTGCCATTGGGGCTCTTCCATTGCTCTTTCAGATTGTATTCCGTAACCCGTGCCGCGTTTGGTGTTATCGTAGCGCACTTAACACCCACTTTATACCTCTTTATCGCCTCTGCCGCATCTATGGTTATCTGGTCATCAGTTTCGTCCCGCTTTTCAAGTGCGAGGTCATAGTACTCGATTTTGAGGTCTATATAAGGGAGCAGAAGTTTCTCTTTCACCATACCCCACATTACCCTTGTCATCTCGTCTCCGTCCATCTCCACTAATGGAGTCTTCATCTGAATCTTATCGGTCATTTTTTTTTGTTTGTTTATTTGCGCTCGGTATCTTAAATTACAATTACAAATGTTCTAATCTGCTTCCACCATCACCCACTTGTCCTTCCCCTCCCATATCTTTATTGAATCTAATGTTACACCAAAATTTGAGTCTTTAAATTTCTTCTCAAACTCAGCTCTTAAAAACAGAGCTATGTTCTCGCTTGTTGGATATGCAATTATCTCGTTTAAGTGCTTATGGTCTACAAGATCAAGCACTTCTTCTACCAACGCTTTTACTTCCGAAAAATCCGCTACACATTCTGTATCTTTCTTCTTCTCGCCTTCCACCACTATATCTACCCTATACGTATGCCCATGCAGATTCTTACATTTACCCGTATGTCGCGGCAGCGAATGCGCAGCACAAAAATCTGTTGATATTCCCAATTTCATATGTGATAATCAGAGCTATTTATATGATAAAAAGCTGATAGTACTTATATCATGGCAATGGGGAAGAACACAATAGGCAAGAAGATCCGGCTCGCAAAGGCTAATAATCAGAATAGGCGAGTTCCTGCTTGGATAATCGTTAAAACGAACCGGAAAGTGTCAACACATCCAAAAAGAAGGCATTGGCGGAGGACCAAATTAAAGGTGTAGTTCATCATGGGAGAAGAAGTAGGCGAAGGGATAGAAGAACGTATCTACACGATTCCGTTGAAAGCGGTGAAAAAAGCACCGCGGTGGAAGCGGAGCAACCGTGCAATAGCACTAATACGGGAATATCTAATGAAACACACGAAATCGGAGTATATCATGATAGGTACAACAATAAACGAAAAGGTGTGGGCGCGTGGCTCCCAGAAACCACCATCTAAGATACGTGTAAAAGTAACAGAAGAAGAAGATATTATCCGGGCTGAGCTTGTAGAATAACGTGATGAAAAAGCGAGGCACGCTAAAAAGGTTAGTTAGTGTTGACGGTAGCACGTATATAGGCCTTTTTGCGGTCTGCACGGAATCGGTGGTTCTTTTGCCTTCGCGGATTTCTGATAGATTAGAAGATGATATAGAGCGAGCGTTGCATGTAAAATCTATAAGAACTACGATAGCAGAAACCTCTTTAGTTGGTTGTTTCGCTGTTGGAAACTCAAATGGCTTTATCATTTCCTCTTATGCTCTTGATAGCGAGATTGAAAGCTTAGCTGAATTAGTAGCTGCAGAAGGGCTAAAGGTGAAAATTCGCAGACTGCCATACATAGATCGGATGACCACTGCGGGTAATATAATACTTGCAAATGATACTGTTGCTCTTGTCCATCCTCTGTTATCGAATAAAACAGTAGAAGTAATAAAGGAATCTCTGGACGTAAAGGTGTATAAAGGCACGATAGGTAGATTAAATACCGTGGGGATGGCTGCGGTAGCGACTAACAGAGGCCTCTTAGTGCATAAGAATGCCACTCCGTCAGAATTAGAATTTTTGGAAGAAATATTCGAGCTCCCGGTGGGGATAGGGAGTGTTAATTTCGGTGTTCCTTTAATAGGTGCCGCTCTGCTCGCGAACACAAAGGGATACATCGCAGGCTATGAGACCACAGGTGCGGAGTTAGGAAGGATCGAGGATGTGCTGGGGTTTTGATATAGGTTACTGAATGCAAGATTCACGTTTGAGTGGGATCTTCATAATTTCGCTAATAAAATAAGTTAAACGATGCGTCGACCGGGATTTGAACCCGGGCTTTAGGCTTGGAAGGCCTAAGTCATGCCTCTAGACCATCGACGCTTTTCTCATTTAATACTATTGTTATACAAAGTATATTATTTTTTACCAACACTTTCTTGTATTTGCATAGCCTATTTTAAAAACCACGAGATTCCACAAGATTAACACAACACTTTTTCTTTTTTACAAAAAGAAAATTTAGCCTGTGCTAAAAGAAAAACACAAATGTTCTTTTGGTAAAGCTTTTGTTTTTAAGAAAAGGTTTGTGAAAATCTGTGTAATCTTGTGGTTAGCTAAACAATTACCATTTTACGTTTATTCGATCACTTCTATCAACTTTATAAGCACCTTTTCCAAATCTACCCTGCTTTTGGCTGCATCTTCTACTATCTTTTTATAGTCCAACGCTTCCTCCTCGATTATACCATGTGCATAATTGTCCACCGTGCTTATATCTGCGTATCGGAGCCCCAACTCCTTTGCAAGTGTAGCTTCAGAAGCCATATTCATTCCTACCACATCGGCATAGTTTCTCATAACGCTTATCTCCGCTTTCGTCTCTAACCGCGGCCCCGCGGTCTGAAAATAAACACCATGCTCTATGAGGTCCAAGCCCAAATCTTTCGACACTTCTATTATTGTAGTCCGCAAACCATCATCCAAGCCCGGTGTAACATGCACGATCTCATCATCATACACAGTCGGTATATTGTACAGACAGATGTAGTCATGGGGGACAACTAATGATCGGGGTGTTATAGCACGCTTTAGACTACCAACAGAACTAGCGCCTATTATCTTCTCTACGTCCAGCAGCTTAAATGACGCTAAATTCGCTCTATAATTTATCCGGTGTGGTGGGATATTTGTCGCTTTACCATGTCTTGGGATGAAGACAAGCTCGTCAGTAACGAGCAGATAAGCGCTGCCATACTTTGTCTCCACCTCCTTCTCTTTTGCACCCTCAAGTAGCTTCGTGCCAAATAAACTTGTCCCGCCAATGACACCCAATTTCATTTTTTTAGATTGAAATTTAATTTGATTTACTGCCATAAATCTGCCCAATCCCTTTCGCCGAGAACCACCTCAAACTCCGTAGCAGAAATAACTGGCTTCTTAAAATGCACAAAATCCTCTGATAACCGTGGACATGCAGTATTCACAAATGCGTCCACTTTAAATCCCAGCAAATTAGCCTCTGTTATATCTTCCATCGCGATTAAATAAGCATCTAACCCTTTATGTACCGCTTTTCGCCTCGCCGCAGTCGCTTCGTTAAGATTGAACTGACCGCATTTCAGCCCTATCAAAATCCCAACCGACTTTGCATCCAGTGCTCGCCCTATCGCAATATACCGCTTTTTCCTCTGTTCTTCCGGCTCGTGTATTATTATTTGCATGGAGAAAGGATCAGCGGCAATTACTCGCTTACCCTCATATAACGCTAGTCCAATCGGATGAAAGCTACCACTACCTAAAAATAAAATCTCATCACATGGGACCGTAGCGGAAGAGAAATCGCAGCCCAGTACCTGCCCATCATATTTCAGGTTCTTCGATTTGCCTATTACCACTCTCTTTCCCGCATGAGCAAGCAATATTTTCGCCTCTTTCAATGCATGAACATGCTGCACCGTCGCGACTAATCCAACACAATCTCCTTTTAGTTCCGCTATGGCTTTCTCCAGCACGGACTTAATCCCAACATTGCTCCTGAGTTCTATGAAAAAAACTTTTCTTTTGTCTTTTTCTTTTAGTACAGGTTTTCTTTTCTAAAGAAAAAGTGTGTTGTTAGGGACATATAAATTACGCCCTAAAAATACTCGGTTTTGTATAACAAGCCGAACAAGGTTAGGGTTTTTGGAAAAAACCTCGTTTGTACCTTAAATATATGCCC
>PRCZ01000035.1 GCA_009903405.1 Candidatus Methanophaga sp. AG-394-G06 | reverse complement strand
CTATGGTATGGCAGGGCTGGTATTAGAAGTAAGTGGTGATTCCGATATAGGCGTGGAAATAGTGCCGGGCATAACAGCGGCATCTGCCGCAGCCGCATTACTTGGTGCTCCACTCTCAAATGATTTCGCTGTTGTCAGTTTGAGTGATTTGTTAGTGCCCTGGCTCGAGATAGAAAAGCGGCTGGAAGGTTTAGCTATGATGGGCATCGCAGTCGCAGTATACAATCCAAAAAGCAAAACTAGAACGACACAACTGGAGAAGGCACACGAGATTTTCATGCGGTTTCGTGATGGGGAAACGATAGTAGGCATAGTAAAAAACGCGGAAAGAGTAGGATATTACAGTGAGATTACTACATTGTCCGATTTACCCGACTTCTATCATCAAATAGACATGTCAACGACCATTATTATCGGCTGCTCGGGTACAAAAAACATTGGCGGGCGAATGGTTACACGTAGGGGTTATGAAAGGAAATACAATTATGCCCTCGGGGACACAGATAGTCACGAAAGAGGCGATTCGGTAGCAGCAGGAGCCCAGGTGTGGGAGCAGAGCAAGGCAATCGTAGCGGATATTGTATCGAAATATCCGCTTAGCGAGCACGAACGACGAGTTGCAGGCCGGGTAGTCTTTGCTAATGCCGACCCTTCGTTTATGGACTTGATTGTGTTCAAACATAACCCGATTGAAAAGGGGATACAGTGCATACAAGATGGGCAAACAATCATTACAGACATTGAAATGGTAAAAGCAGGTATCAGCAAAAGATACAAGGGGAATGTGAAGTGCTTTGTGAATAACCCAAAAACACGGGATATGGCAGTAAAAGAGAATCTTACAAGGACTGCCGCGGGATTCCGCATCGCAAAGGAGCTCATCCGCAATAACATTGTGGTTGTTGGGAATGCACCTTCGACCTGCCTGGAGCTTTCTGCACTTATCAAAGAAGGTATAAAGCCTGCTCTTATTATCGCAACGCCTGTAGGTTTTGTCAATGCCGCAGATGTGAAGGAGGATGTATTGTCCTCTGGTGTACCTTGCATTGTAATAAGAGGCCCAAGAGGTGGCACTCCGTCCGCAGTGGCAATTACCAATGCGATAATCGAATTGAGTTTTGTGGAGGAGAAGTGAAAAATAGATGAGAGACCCTGTATCTGGTATGGAATACCCTGAGGCACTCATATTAACTGCCGCGGAGATAAATGCCATCAGCTATGACGCTTTGATAGAAGAGATAAAAAGAGGAAGAGTGGTTCTGCTCGAAGACGGTAAAATCCTCAAACGCGGATATACAACAGGTACATGTGCCACTGCGGCTTCGAAAGCTGCTGCACTTCTGTATGCGGGAAAAGAAGCGAAGAAAGTGGAAGTTACCACTTCGGCAGGCATAAAAGTGGAGATGGCTGTAGAAAATGCAGATGTCGAGGAGAGCATAGCATGTGTTCGTGTGGATTCCGGCGATTATAAGGGTGATACGTTTAGTGGCTTGCTTATCTGTGCAAGGGCAAGGCAGTTCCCGGTATTTGCCATAAGAGCAGGCAAAGGAATAGGAATAATAAAAAAGGCGGGGCTTGGTAAAGTCGGTGCGTCTGATATATACCCACACATTTTGATGGACATAGAAACGAACGTGAAGGAAGTAATCGCGGGTGGTGTGGAAATAGAGATTTTCGTGCCCGAAGGCGAAAAGATAGCGAAAGACACTGTTCTTCCGATGTTGGGCATAGAAGGCGGTATCCCGATCTTCGGCGCTACGGGGTTCATTGAACCGTACACTGAGGATGGTTATAAGCATGTTATAGACGCGCTCATAAGAGACAAAACGGAGCTCATAGGCGTTAGCACGGGTGAGAAGAGCAAGCGAGTAGCAGTAGAAAAGCTGAATTTCCCGGTAGATAATATAGTTGTTGCGGGTAATTACGTGTGCTATGCGATAGAGAAATCGAAAGCGAAGAAGAAAGTGATATTCGCGATGCCTGCAAAGATTTGCGATCTGTTAGAGATTGACGCACATGACCATTTCGATCTTGAATTTAGCACCGTTGCTGAACTCGTTGAACTGCTGAAGAGTACCGACTACGAGCGTTTGAAGTCGTTTTTCCATGCTCTTGCAGAGGATTTAGCACGAAAAAACGGTGCTGATGTGTATGTATTCGATAACAGTGGTGATACAGTGGGTTCTTTTATCAGTTCTCCGTAATTGGGAAACGGGCAAAAATCGAGAAAAAGAATAATATTGACATAGTTTTAGTACACCATTAACTACTTTATGCCATAAAAATTAATCCCAAGTTCTTGTGTTAATCTTGTGAAATCTCGTGGTTTTTTTAGTTAGCTATACAAATACACTTGTCGTAATGGAATAAAAGAGAAGGGCTCTTTAAGAGCCGCCGACGATAGCCATAAAATCAGGTAAAATGTCCTTGATCCCGTTGATAAAGAACTGAATGGCGATTGCCATCACGATAAGCCCCATTAGCGTTGTGACCACACTACGGCCGCCTTCCTTAAGTGCACCGTCAATGAGATCTGACTTGGCCAGCATCACATAAGTTACGCCAAGGCAGGTGGCAATACCGATAAAGACGCCCAGAGCACACAATATGCCTGTAAAGAGATCAGTAGAATGCATTATGTTCTCAACTTCAGACATGAGCACCACAACAGTTACGATGGTGCCGGGTCCAGCGGTAAATGGAATAGATAGCGGTATAAGCGCGATGTTATCGGGAACATCAGTCGCTTCTTCCTGGCTTGTCTTGGGGTTAAGCATACCCACAGCCGTTGTAAACAGCAGCACACCTCCGGCGATTCTAAACGCACCAATCGTGAATCCAAAAATCTTGAATAGTAATAACCCTGTCAGTGCGAAGAGAATCAGTATCCCAGCAGAGTATGTCAATGACTTTTTTATGGTGTCTTGCTTTTGTTTACGCGACATTTTCTCAGTAAGCGCAATGAATATCGCGGAGGTTGAAATCGGATTGGAAATTACAATGATAGCGATAATCGCACCAATGCTGAACGTTAAGGCTTGAGCGTAATCGACCATAGTTAAGTTATCTTTTCTCCTTTATTTATGTCAGTCGCTATTTTTAGCGGCATACTACTTCACAGTTATTGACCTAAAATTTGGAGTATATATTTATTTCACGTTTTTCGTCACGGCACTGTCGATTGTTCTAGTAAATGGGGTGTTCTGATTTTAATGAGTCTTGCGGTGTTCATTATTGTTATTGATACAACAATAATGAACGTGGCAATTACCGCTTTAGTGCATGATCTGAATACAAACATCGAAAGTATCCAATTCGCAATAGCGTTATATTCGCTGGTAATTGCTGCTTTTACGCTTACAGGTGGTAAGCTCGGCGATATTATCGGTATGAAAAGAACGTTTATTATTGGTACTGCTATATACGGTGTAGGCACGATAATTGCCGCTTTGAGCCTGAACGTACTGATGCTGCTGGTAGGCTGGTCGGTTATAGAAGGAATAGGGGCTGCCTTTATGATGCCATTAACAGCAACATTAATTTTAGTGTCGTATGAAGGCAAGGAAAGAGCAGTTAGCTTTGGAGTCATAGGCGCTATGGCAGCGATAGGAGCTGCCGTGGGACCTATAGTTGGAGGTTTTTTAACAACATATGCCAGTTGGCGTTGGGCATTTGCAATGGAAGTTATTGTTGTCGTGGTCGTATTGGCCTATTCCTATCTCCTTACGGAATCAAAAATAGACAAACGAGCAACATTGGATTATTTTGGCGTTTCCCTCTCGGCAATTGGCTTAGCTTGCATAATATTTGGGATAATAAAGTCCACCATCGGTCTCATAGGCGTTGGAATCATCGTCTTAATCTTATTTGCCCTGTGGCAGAAGCGGCAGGAGCTAAAGAAGAAGATGCCCCTTGTTCGACTTGCGATATTTAAAAATCGGCAATTTGTATCTGGTTTCCTCTCAGACACTCTTGAGTCTTTGGTCTTAGCAGGGATAATGTTTATCTTACCCGTATTTTTACAACAAGGATTGGGTTATAACGCTTTTGAGACAGGTGTTGTACTATTGCCAATGTCAATCGCAGTTTTTGTGGTCTCAATAGCAACAGCACCTTTGGGCCGCAAAATCGCACCTAAATTCCTTGTTCAGGTTGGTATAGTTATCACGGGCATTGGTGCTTTTATTATACGAGAGGCGCTAAGCATGCAAGTAACCGACATCGAGTTACTTCCCGGACTTGCTATAATGGGTATAGGCATTGGATTAATGCTTGCACAACTTACTAACATAACCATGTCTGCGGTAAAAGAAGAAGAGCGTGGTGAAGCGTCCGGAGTAGCAGAGACGATGAAATCAATGGGGTCTTCCTTAGGTACTGCGATAATAGGCGCTGTGCTTATAGCCGCACTGTTTTCTTGTTTCACCACAGGGGTCCAGCAAAGTGATGTATTGGACGATTCATTAAAGTCCGAGATAATCATGAGTTTTGAGGATAGTGTACAGCATATGGAAGGAGAGACAATAGCGGATGAAGAGCTCAACCTGCCAAAAGAAAGTCTTGACGAGCTCGATAGCATAGTGGAAAATTCTTTTATCCGTGCGATGAAAAGTTCTTTTGACGCTATGATACTCTGCTGCATACTTTGTCTTATAATTTCCGTCTTCATGTCAAAGAGGAAATTGTGAGGGTTTTCCGCTTTTTAAAAATGCACTAAATACCATTCATTGCCACATGCAAACAGGGAAAAACAGATCAGATAAAAACGCCAAACGAACGCTTTACCAAAGAAAAAATAAGTTCCATACCAAATGAATACTCGGGTATTCGAACAAACGTAAAAAATTTGGTGATTACTTTTTCGATTTTGCTTCGATTTTGTTTTTCGTTCAATAATTCACGAACCCGCACCGGGTCATCATTTATGATATTATCCACACCTAAATCCACATACGGGCTGACATCTTCTCTAGGGCTAAGAGACCAGATATGTACGTCTTTATTATCAGCATGTGCATCGAGCATAAATTTCTTTGTTAATACTAAGTGAGGCTCAACACTATAGAAATCCACATCTAATTTTGAATACTCACCAATTAGATACTTAATAATCATACCAATCTTTAAATCGTGGTTTAGCCTTCTTACTTCCTTCAGTGCATTATAGTCTAATGAGGTGATCACACAGTGATCTTCAATCCCTTTTTCTTCGACCAGCCGGACTACTTCTTCTTCCAGATGTTTCTGATGGCCATATATTTTCAGCTCAATGTTGAGTTTTATTTTAGCTTTTGTTACATCAATTGTTTCTTCAAGCGTTGGCACTCGTTCGCCCGCAAACTCGGGTGAGAACGAACTACCCACATCTATCTCTTGTAACTCCGAATAGTTGAGATTCCAGATGTTTCTGTCAACGCCACCCACCTGAAGCAAGTTGGCATCATGCAGCACCACTACGACACCATCCTTTGTCTCCTGTACATCAAGCTCTATATAGTCTGCCTCATCTTCAATTGCCGTTAAAAAAGCGCTAATCGTGTTCTGCGGTGCACGACAAGAGCTACCACGATGCGCGGATACGTATATCTTTTTATCAATGCTATCAATGTCATTTTGCACTGTTGGAATCAAAAGTATAGTGCCAATAAGGACTACAACCAGGCAGAGAATAATTGCAACAAGGATATGCTTCTTAGGTACCTCAGGCGTCCATAGATAACTCAATTCTTTCGGCTCGGGAACAATAATGTCACAACCCGTTTTTTCTCTTTCTATATTCTGATAATACAACTCAGTAAGGAAATTACTATCAAAGGAATTAGCCACTATGGAAAAGGAGAACAAAATAAGAGAAAAAAGAACTACGAGTGATGCAAAAATAGGTGCAAGCAATACAGAGTTATCAATAACCGCGTCGAGTAATAACCAACTCAGAGAACTAAATAGTAAAATTATAAGGGCAAAGCACAACGCGACCAATAAAAGCCACGCTAAAACCGTTACTGCCAATTGTTTAAATAGCTTCCTATTAAGTTTATAAGAGAACGCATGTAAAACTTTCTTGCCTTCAAGAACTACAAGGTAGGCAACAAAAATCCACTTTATATACAGTAAATACAAAAAGACGATACATAGTAAAGCTAATATGATCATCAAGGGTACAAAGAACCAGGAATCTGAGAATGATGCATATGATACTAGTACAGGGACCAAAAAAAGTGCAATGACTGCTGCATAACATAGTAACAATAGCACTACAACAGGTATCTCGGTACGGAGATGTCTGGCTGCTTGTCTAAAAGCGGAGAAGTAGGACATTCTTTTGCCCGTCTGATAACTCGCAGTGATAAACAGTAAACCGAATTTTTCAATACAAAAAATTATGATTGCAGCAAATGCTAACAATAGGACCGTTATAACACCTGGGATACTGAATAAGAAAGATTCTATATCTAAATTGATTAGAGCAGGATAACCCTTTGTGACAAATAAAAAGTCATAAAAGATATATGCTATTGGTATAGTCAGCAGATATAATAAAATCAAAAAAAGAACTTGATACGTGACTGTATCGTACAAAGAGACCTTGAAAACATTGAAGGAATTTCTAAATAGTGTAGCTAAATATTTTTTTGGCGATCTTTCTTCTTTGGGTAACATAGGCCTCTCACAGATATACGTTCAACTTCAGCCATAATAAAAGTTAAACCCTCATTCTTCATCATCCTATGTCTCTGCTCATGCTTCGATGTGATTTTATTTTCCGTATGTATGATTTAGTGCTGGAAATTCTGAGATCTTTAAGACCCGCTGACGATAGCCATAAATCCCGGCAAAATGTCCTCTATTCCGTTGATAAAGAACTGAGTGGCGATTGCCATCACGCTAAGCCCCTTTAACGTTGTGACCACTTTACGGCCGCCTTCTTTGAGTATGCCATTAATATGAAACTTTCTCCGCGAACTCAGCGTTCTCTGCGGTAAATGAAATGTGACGACTTTACGTTATAAGTAAACGTCTTGTTTTTGAACTACCCTTGCTCAGAGGACCCGAAAACGAGACAAAGAGAAGCAATCAACGCATCCAACTGTATCCGCTCATTTGCACCTTCTGTAATTCGGTAGTCTGTTTCGCCAATTCGGTCCATCAATTCAACTTTTTGTCTTGCCGGGATGTCCATTTTTATTGCGAGCCGATGCATCTGCGCTAGTATTTCGTCGCCGGTGATACCTTTATCTATCAACACGCCCAACTTATCCAGCGCGTCCAAAAATTCACCTGCCATTGCTGTTTCTATTAGCGCTTCTATCTCATCAGGTCGTGCAGTTGCAGTTATTTCGTATATCATCTCGGGTTTTATCTCATTGCTCAGTACCGCAGCACTTTGCAATGCGTTTATTGCTCTTCGCATATCGCCCATAGCGACATAGTTTATCGCACTGAGAGCATCCTCAGACAATGTCAAACCTTCCATATCCGCAATGTATTTTGCACGGGATGCGATAGCGTCATAAGAAAGCGATTTGAACCGATACACCGAGCATCGGGATTGTATAGGCTCTATAATCTTAGAGGAGTAGTTGCAGCTAAGGACAAACCGACAGGTACCCGAATATCGCTCCATCGTCCTTCTCAATGCGGACTGCGCTGCATCTGTCAATGCATCCGCCTCGTCAAGGAAGATGATTTTGAACGCGGCATCGCCGATAGGCATAGTCCTTGCGAAGTTCTTTATTGTGTTGCGGACCACTTCAATGCCCCGTTCGTCACTGGCGTTAAGCTCTGTGAAGTTCTCCGCCCAGGTATCATCATAAAACTCACGCGCCATAGCGACCGCAGCGGCGGTTTTACCGACGCCTGCGGGTCCGGAAAAGATAAGATGCGGTAAGTTCCTTCTCTTGACGTAAGACTGAAGGTTCCTTATGATCGTTTTCTGCCCTGATACCTCTTCCAACTTCCTTGGCCTGTATTTCTCAGTCCATATCGCCTCTCTCCGCATGGTTTATAAAGTAATTTCTTTTAAAGTGCCAGTTTATGTTAAATATATTATGGATCCAAATCTGGAGTTGGGGTTGTTATTGGCGAAGTCATTTATCATGTTATTCGTAGTAATGGACCCCCCAGGCAATATACCTATTTTTATGGCGTTAACGAGGGGTATGAGTGGCGGCGAGAGGAAGAAGGAGCTTAATCACGCGGTCGTAGTAGCTACCATTCTACTGTTACTATTTGCTTTTCTTGGGACGATAATACTATACGTGCTGGACATAACTCCAGATAGCTTTATGATTGCAGGCGGGATCCTCCTTTTGCTCATCTCCTTTGATCTTTTAAGGGGGGAGCACAAATACGGGACAAGTGGCGATTCCGGAGCGGGCGTAGGTGCTGTTCCGTTAGGGACACCTCTACTCGCTGGTCCCGGTGCTATAACGGCGGTTATGGTACTAATGCAAGAAGAAAATGGTGTTTTTATCGCGCTTTTTGCTATTTTTACGGCTATTATCGCAACGAGATTCCTATTAGGGCAATCAGAGCGGATATACCGTATAATCGGTAAAGAGGGCTCAGAAGTCTTAAGCCGTGTAATAGGGATATTAGTTGCGGCAATTGCAATAGAGTTTATTGCAAAGGGAATAGCAGGAATGTTTTAGTTTATTCCCTTACCATATCACACAAATATTTAACCGTGCATGCGTGCTCAATCGAGCTGATGATTACAAACGCTTCATCTACCGTTGCACCACGTGCAAACGTGCCATGACCCAGAGCAACAACCCCCTTATGGTCACGCAGAGCAGAAGCGGCATTTGTTGCTAATTCTTGTGAGCCGATACCACCTGTAACAACCGGTATTTCATGCAGGAAGTATTTGCTTTCCGAATCTTCAGGCACTATCTGCTCGCCTGGCTTACAGAGCATGGACATCACCACTGCATATTTCGAATGCCCGTGTAAAATAGCAAGAGCAGAGGTTTTCCTATAAATCGCGCGATGGACGTTTACTTCTGTCGAGGCAATTACATCAAGTTCATCAGGCGTAGCAGGGTCTATTGGAACAGTAACAATCTGTCCTTCAAGCTCATCGAGCATACTGCCCGTTGTGCTTATGAGCATCTGGTCACCCACTCGCTTGCTTACATTTCCGAAATGAGAATGTGCAAGCCCGGCCCCCACTATCTTCTTACCGTATTTTATTAATTCTTGCATTCTTTATTGTTGCTTATAGGGTATAATATTTCTTTGTTAACGCTAAAAATTTCTTTCTAAGAAAAGGTTTTTTATAGTATATTCAAAACCGCAGCAATGTTATCAAAGATAAAATCAGGTTTTTCCTTCTCCAGTTCCACCTTTGAGTGCATACCAGTAGTTACGCCAATAGTTTTTACTCCTGCCCTTTTACCCTGGATTATATCCTGCGGTGTATCACCACAATAGATAGTTTGAAGCGGTGTGGAATTGAGTATTTCGATCGCTTTAAGTAACGGTTCTGGATCGGGTCTTGTTCTTTCTGTATCATCAGCGGTGAGCAAAAGATTACAAGGGAACTGAAAAGACCGAATCGACTCTTCTGCTGATAATTTATCCTTTGTCGTTACTATCCCTATTTTTATCCCTTTTTCTCTTATTAATTCAAGTGTCATTTTCGCTTTCGGGATTTCTTCTATCATATTTTTAAATTTGCCTCTCATAAGGCGGAGAAAGACTGAATCGAACTCATCTGGCTCTATATCAGGGTATAAAATCTTGAAAGAGAGCTGACTTGGCAGATGGATTATCGCCTTTATCTCTTTATCCGTTGGGATTCTCAAGCCAGTTATTCTTGCTGCTTCCTTAACTGAACTCAAAATCGCTTTTGACGAATCAATTAAAGTGCCATCCATATCAAAAAGACCCGTTTCAAATTTCATTCTTCTTTAGCTCCTCTTTATTTTAACATGCCTACTTTTATGTCTATTTTAATGCCTTTTATTTTAAAAATAAGTTGCGTTTTTCCGTCAATACTTTTCTTAAAAGGGTTGACCTTGAATATTATGAGCCCATGAAAGGGCGAGCACTGTAGAAATTATCAGCCCTCATTCATTTTTTCTTGCCTTCTATCTCCAACCTCTTCAATTTACCTTCCGTAGGCACACCATTATCATCCCACCCACGCATACGATAATATTCCGCGAGCGTCTTTAAAAACTCTTCCCTGTCTATTACTCTGCCATTCACCGACTCATCAAAGAACCTTTGTGGCAAAGTATCATCCGCCTTAGAAAACCCTTCTCGTATATTATAAAGCCGTTCGAGGTTCCATATCCGCTCGCCCACGCGCATTAAATCCTCGGACGTATATGCCCTTCCGGTTACCGCGCTAAGGATATTTGCATACTCCTCCTCCCCGGCACCGAAGAATGCGAATTTACAGACCACAAGCGAATCAACAGCGGCAAACCGATCCTGGAATATCTTTGTGTGTCCTGCTTTGCCCGCAAGAGTATATGGATCAATCGCCTTTGGCTTTCGTAATATCTCAGGTGCGACGAGATAAGTCCTTGTATGGCATCCGCCCCGATTGGAAGTGGCATAGCTGAAACCCAGCCCTTTAACACCCCGAGGGTCATATGCCGGAAGTTCGAGCCCTTTTTCCTGAATTGATTTTTCCGGGTAGCCTTCAGAAGCCGAATATAGCTTTGCACCTCTGCCCAGTTGTTCGCCAATACCCGCTCTTTCTCCTACCATTTCCGTCAGATTCAATAGTTCATTGGAGGAGATGTTTTTATTTCGTATTTCAGCGTGACAGGCCAAAACGCCCGCGACAGAAATTGTGTCCA
>PRCZ01000034.1 GCA_009903405.1 Candidatus Methanophaga sp. AG-394-G06 | reverse complement strand
GAGGGAATTGATGGAGATAAAAAAGCATATGGTAGATATAGACAGCATAATAACGGAAGACGATTATAAGGCATTGCAAGAGTATAAAATAGAAAAAGCCGAAGGAAAATTAACATCGCACGAAGAGCTTAAAAAAGAGTTGGCTATATGAGGTTTTGATGTTTAATATAAGCTATTCCAATAGATCAAAGAAATTTCTAAAGAAAGCCGACAAAATCCTCGTCAAAAGGATGATAGAAAAAATAGAAAATCTTAGAGAAACTCCAATCACCCATGATACGAAAACCGTTGAAGGTTCTAAAGGTTTATTTAGAGTACGCGTTGGAGATTACAGGATACTTTATGAAGTGGATTATAGGAACAATTTGATAGGTATAATAAAAATAGATAAAAGACCACGGGTTTATGATTGATTGTAGGGATTTCTGAAATAGTACCCCCTTTGCAATATTTAATTAAGTTGTTGCTACCTTAAAAACCAATCTCTTGCCATCAGAATCATCTACCTGTTTTTAAGTTAACCAATTACAAAGACATTCAATTCTCTTTCGGAGTGGTCTGTTCCTGATAGGCGCAAGCTCCACGATCTTTGTCGAAGAATCCACCGTTATCTTCCCGGGAAGCTTGTAAAGGACCTTCTTTGCACGATTCATTTTCATGGGTTGGCCATCATGAGATATCTGTCTCGTCAACTCGGAGTTCGCATTGGCAACAGCCTCCTTGACAGCGATATTGAAGGTTGCAGATGCGGTATTCAACTGGAAGAACTTGGCTTCAAGATCGATGTTCTCCAGTTCCTTCATGATCTTCTCCTTCCTGGCCAGCTCCTTCTTCCGGAATCTCTCCTTAAATTCCGATTCCGGGATGCTTGCCATCTCCTCGGTGGTCTTAGAGTTCTTGGTAATAACCACAATGAAGCAGATCCTGCGGCGGTTGAGTTCCTGGAAGAGCGAGAGTGCTTCGGCCTCACGATCAACAACGAGTATCAGAGGAGTCGTGATATTGAGGACACGCTTCATGCGCTCGATGAGTTCAATGAGTATGTCAACGAACTCGGTGGTAGAAGGTACGAGTTTGAACAGAATAAAATTCCCGTTGATGTCGTTGAGCTGAGCCAAAAGTATTTTTTTCTCCATGTTTTCGGTCATCTTGTATGGTCGTTTTTTTTCGGGTAATAACGAGACCTTTTGCACCATTCTTTTCAAAGGTTTTACATGTATTTCGGACTGTATCGGGACCACAGCCAAGTTCCCTTGCGACTTGGGCTTGGCTCTTTCCTGACTTTATACGGCGCACGATCTCCAATCGCCGTAGAAGATAATCTCCTTCTCCCAGCTCGAAGAAGCTATGAATCTTCTCTGGCTCTTCTGCGGTTTGAGGTATTTGAACTTCGAGCGAATGTTCTTGGGATGCAAGTCCTCTATTTTCTAATTGAGCACGTCTTATATCAGATTTGGAGGATAGATAGATGTAATCGAATCCTTCCCGAATACGCGTGATTTCACCTTGTTTCCGAAGTTTGAGGAGGATTCCCCGGCACATCACGGAGGTTATTTGTTCCAACTGTTTTGTAGACAGACCACGATCACTAGTGTTAATGAGATGAGGGATGGTCCTTGCGGTATTTTCATGTGTGGAAAATATAATTCCTTTGTATGTCCAGAATCCATATCGATTGGTATTCCCTATGTATTGTTTGAGAGCAAGATATCTGTGATTGTGGTTGAGACTTGTAAGGTGCGAATGTTTCTTGATTTTCCTTTGGAGTGCTTGTCTCGTAATACCGAAGTGTGAGGTTAGTTGTTCCCAAGTCACGACACGATGCTTCTTAAAAAATACTACAACCTCCTCATCCGTCACTATTGGGGCTCGCATATTTGATTAATTTAATAGATATTGCTGAAGGGGTATTTACAAGTTTCACGCATTACTTATGAATGTAGAATAACACAACGAGAAAATCGCCAAACATTTATATACTTTGAGCCACTCCAGAGTTCCCTATAGTATGCAAAAAAATAAGGAGGTGAACAAAAAAAAAATGAATAACAAAAAACTGATTTATCTGGTCTTAGCACTGTGCGTACCTTTATTAGTTGTCGGGGCGACCGCACTATCTGAAAGTCCAGTGCTCACAGAGACTCCGAATACCACTATAAGTGCTCCCCCTGAAGTTTATACTCCGCAGGTTTTTGGGGCGCACCGCCAGTATATGGCATCGATAAATTTTACGTGGCTGGGTAACAAGTCGCTTAACGAGACCCTTGAGAAAGGCAATGTGGGCGGAGGCGATGTCAACGTCTTTAAGGCCGCCCTCGAGCAGGACGGTTTCATCGTGCAGCAGGGAACGCTGAAGACCATACCCATCTTTGATCTGGTCAACGAGCGCGTACTCTACAGCTGCAACGGTAACAACCCCAGTGCCCCCTACAAGGCCTACATCCTGCCGCCGGCGCCGAATCAGTCTGTGCCGAATCCACTTGCTGACGAAACAAACATGTCGATCCTTTACCGGCTCCGTCCAGACGAGGCGTTAGTCCTTATAGGGAAGACACCGCCCAATTGTACCTACTTCAGCTATCAGAGTTTCGAGTACTACCAATTCTATCCTATTGAGGAGGCGTTTAGGAAGATCTTTGCCAATGTTGGTGACACACTGAACCACCTCACGATCAATACCGAGGGAACGTCGGAAAGAGAACCCTTCGGCTGCGCCACTATCATAGTGACCTCAGCCGATAGAGGAACTGATCAGCGCGTCCGTGCTGCTGCAGTGTCTGCCGGATACTCTCCAGCCATAATGAACACGGAAGTATTACCCTCTTCTATCTTTAGGATGGGTCTCGAAATGGAATGCGATCCCTTCCTCTTCCTCCACAGGATAGCGTTCTTCACGGACGCACAGGCCGGGAATGCCTACATGAACAGTAACCCCGGCGTTGTCTTCCGCATTACACCAAAGGCGCAAGCTGAACATGATCCCTACAAGGTACAAGAACTCAGGGTGCGTGGAACTGGGAACACAAGCGAGTTCGAATTGATGGGTGCCCTCAACGATTTGCGACAAGCCCTTCTTGAGCGTTTCGGAGCCGATAACGCGACCGAGCCGGTAACGAGCGTCTGGCTCACAGAAGGCTACGATGCCATCCAAAGGGGGGTCGACGTCCTTGGAGTAACGCGCGATACAACCTACCTGAATACCACACCATTCACGCTCGCCGACGATCCTAACGAATTCCTGATTGTCTACGGCGTCAACCATGTAGCAACAGGTAAGGCGATCTACTCGAGCTTTGGTGTTTATGGGACTACGCTCGCGAACGGTGTTGCTGCCGTTGATAATCAGCAGTTTGTGAGTACTGCGGAAGAGTACATTCCAGGCCATCCCGCAGCTAAATACCTCTACGTATGGAAGGTTGCACGGCAGTGTAACGGCGACCCTCACTGTTTAAAGGTTCCATCCACCCCCGGAGCCTACGGCGTTGGGTTGGATGAGCAAGCGTTCGTAGCGTTCCGCGCTTATGTCGATCCGCCCACAAAAGTAGGGCCTGCCTATTCAGAGATCGTTTACGACCGCGTAATCAAATTCGGCATCCCTTAAGAGCTGGATAGATTGCAATACATGATGATAGAGGGCGTGATAAAAACGCCCTCAATCTTTTTTTGTGTGATAACGCGCTTCAAACACAATTCCTAGCCACATAGAACGTACCTTTTAGAAGAAACCGCCATGCTTCCAAAAAGCGAAGGGAGGGGAAGCGAAGCGGATATGTATATCTTGTTACCTTTATATAGGGATTTCTGAAATATCCCCTTTTTGCAATATTGGGTTATGTGGTTTCTACCTTAAAAACCAATCTAGTTGTTCTCAAATCACGACACAATGCTTCTTAAAGAATGCTACAACCCCTTCTTCGGTCACTATTGGGGTTCGCATATTTTGATCGATTTCGTATATAGGGATGTGAGATTATTTATTTTTAAAGGTTCATATTGTTAGCAACTTATAATAAAAATACCCAAGCCTTTATATAATAGAGTATCATTCAGAAATCCCTCGATTGGGAACGAAACTTGGAACTTGACTTCCGCGTATAGACTAACTTTTCGCGAAACCCGCCTTAGACCTCCTTTTTCTTTAGATATGTTCGTATTTGGATCACCAGGGGACATATTAGATTTTTGGTTAGCTTGACAATGTCAGATTAACCGCAGAGTTCACAGAGAGCGCAGAGGATATAGAGAGGAGATATCTCTTTTTATCTCCTTCACAACCTGAACCAATTTTATTACCCTTTGATATGTTGGTAAAAAGTTACCAATACATAACGTTTGGAAATAACAATCTGTACATGAAACTTTCTCTGCGAACTCAGCGTTCTCTGCGGTAAATGAAATGTGACATTGTCAAGTTAGATGTAAACACAAAAGGATATGTTTATAATTGTACATATCTAACTGAAATGAGAGACATGGCAGCAGAAGAATTGAAGTCCTGGATAGAGGAGCATAAAGACGAGTTATTTGCGAACGATGCGGTAGGAACGGGCTGTTTTAGCTATCTGCCTGGTGAGGTCGTCTGGGCAGTCACAAAGCGGTGTAACCTGCGCTGCAAACACTGCTCGATTAGCGAAGAAGACCAGGAAGAGCTAACAACAGAAGAGGGATTTACCCTCATCGAAGATGCCGCCAAATTAGGGCATGTCAAGTTCGCATTCACCGGTGGCGAGCCTATGCTTCGAGATGACATCTATGACCTCATTGAATACGCATCGTCCTTTGACATGCAGGTGGTGATGGCAACAAATGGGACGTTAATATCAGATGCAGTTGCAAAAAGGTTAAAGAAGGCGGGTTTGGAACGTGCTGCGATGAGCATTGATGCTATTGGTAACGCGCATGACGATTTTAGAGGCCTTGATGGCGCTTTTGAGGGTGTTATACGAGGTGTAAAAGCATGTAAAAACGCAGGGCTTGCAGTACAACTCTTCGCGATGGTCACGAGGGACAATTACCATGAACTCACAAAGATAATCAAGCTTGCCGACGATCTAAACCTCTGGCGGATCTATCTTATTTATTTGATCGCGGTGGGACGCGGTAAGAACATTTCGGAGGCTTGTTTATCCACAGATGAGAACATGAAGTTCTTTGACTTTGTAGCGAAAAAACAGACGGGCGCGAAGGTTTGGCTCAAGCCGATATGCAATCCGCAGTACTGGGCTTATCTGACAGATAAAGGTCTTGTGGGAGACGGGAATGGGTTTACAGGATGCACAGCGGGTATCTCTCGTTTCCACATATTCCCTAATGGAGATGTAACGCCATGTGCATATTTACCGGTAAAGGCAGGTAATATAAGAGAACAGCGGTTTTTGGATATTGTCAGGGATTCCGAGATGTTTAAGGCTTTAAGGGCAAGAGCAGTGACAGGTCATTGTGCTACTTGCACGCATAAGGCGATTTGTGGTGGATGCAGGTCAAGAGCGTATGCTACGTCTGGTGATTATTTGGCTGAGGACCCGGTGTGTTCTTTGTGGGATAGTAAAGAGCAATAGAATGTCTAAATATAATATCAACTGGAACATCACAAGGGAATGTAATCTGAGCTGCAAACACTGCTACTATGACGCAGGTACGAGGTTAAAAGATGAACTCAGCACAGCGGAATCCTTTGCGCTCATTGACGACATAGTTAACACATTTGGTGATAACGTACGCGTGACCTTTGGTGGCGGCGAACCGTTGATGAGAAAGGACCTATTTGATATTATTTCATATGGTAAAGCGCGCGGTTTGCACCTCGTACTCGCATCAAATGGTATTTTACTCACTGAAGAAGTCGCCGCTAGGTTGAAGAACTCAGGTATAGAAGAAGTCATAATCCCTATTGATGGCACGCAAAAGACACATGACTACATAAGGGGAGAAGGCGTCTTTGAAAAGGCGGTAAAGGGTGCGAGGGCATGTAAAGAGGTGGGATTAGGGTTAGTTATTGATCCCTGTATCATGACGCAAAACGAAAGCGAGACCGCAAAGATTATAGACATAGCTGCGGATTTGGATGCAAGCCAGTGCAGGTTTTTCCATTATGTCGCTCTGGGTAGGGGTAAGGGTATGCTGCCGGATAGTGAGCTTGAGAGAGATAAGTATACAGAAAACCTGATACAGCTTTATGAAGAGCAGAACAAGCGAAGGGGGCTTGAAATATGCACAACGCAGGCATCTCAGTACTGGGTGATATTGAAGAGGAAGGAAGCGGAAGGCCATTTCGTCCCCGACTTCTTTTATCATGAGGTCCCGGGCTGCCGAGCAGCCATTGGTATGCTTTCTATCAAACCGAACGGCGATGTTGTGCCTTGCCCACTGTTAGATGTGAAAGCAGGGAATGTCCGAGAGATGAGTTTAGGTGAGATACAGAACTCGGAAGTCTTTGTTAATCTGAAAAATCGTGCGGTGAAGGGCAAATGCGCAGCGTGCAAATATAAGGACCTCTGTGGCGGATGTCGTGTGAGGGCATATATAAGTTATGGCGATTATCTCGCAGAAGACCCTTTATGTACTGAGTTCTTCTTTGAAGAAGCGGAGAAGTAGAACGTAAATCATTAGAGCTCGTACGGGGAAACGTATTTTATCCAGAAAGTTTTATATAGCCTATTGTTCTATATTTTAACATAAAGGAGATGTAGAGAATGGTAAAAAAAGAAGCGGGCGCAATAATAGTAGCGCTTTTGTTAGTTGCCACTCTGGGTGCGGGTGTAGCGAATGCAAGCGGTGTGGTACTCGGCGGAGGACATAACGTCTCAATAGTTGTCATAGGTAATTCCACCTTTGATGATTTCTTCTCAAATGATCTTTGGGATGATGTCGAAGAAGAAGAAGAAGAGACGAAAGGGGAGGATGTGGGAAACGCTTCTCTCGATTGGTTAGGTGGAAATGGAACGAACTGGCCATTTGGATACTGGGATATTACATCCGAAGCGTGGAAAAAAACTTTCCCGTGGTACGATATACCAGGTTATTGGGGTACTAATTGGGGTTTCGAGTGGCCTTAAGGGATTTAGAATTACATATTTCAAGTCCCGAAAGTTTTATATAGCCCATGGTCCTATGTTAATAATAAGGTGATATAAAGAATGGTAAAAAAAGAAGTGGGCGCAATATTTGCAGCGCTTTTGTTAGTTGCCACTCTGGGTGCGGGTGTAGCGAGTGCAAGCGGTGTGGTAATCGGCGGAGGATATAACGACTCAAGCGTGGACATAAGCAGCAGTATCTTTAGTGATTTCTTCACAACTGATCTTTGGAACGGTAGTTTTTGGGACAGTGTTGCAGAAGGAGAGGTGGAAGCGGTGAAAAAGGCGAGAGATGCTAGAGATGTGAATGAGACGGCGGAAGCGGTGGAAAAGGCGAGAGATACTAGAGCTATGAATGAGACGGCGGAAGAATCTCCTTCTTCTTGGCTACCTGGGGATAAAACGTCTTGGCCGGCTGGATACTGGGATGTTGACCCCAATTACCAAACGCATTGGCCGGCTGGATACTGGGATGTTGACCCCAATTACCAAAGCGATTTTGCGTGGTACGACCCGGGATACGGGGCTGTTAATTGGACTATACCGGGGCCATAAGGGAGTTATAATAAGAAGAGATAACGTAAATTGCTGCGGAATTCGGCTTTTGCAGACAAATCAGCCATTTTTGGTACCCCGATAACGGGGTGTCATTTATTTCGACATGGAATCTAATTATGCTTATAAAAGATATACAAAACGGTGAATATTTTAGAGCGATAGATAATACAATCCTCTGCGAACTCTTGCATCCCGCAAAGGAGGACGAAGTTTTGAATATTCGCTATAGTATTGCCCATGCAATTGTAAAGCCAGGAGAAACCACGCTGCCACATAAGTTGAAAACATCTACTGAGGTATATTATGTCCTGGATGGCGAGGGCATAATCCATATTGATGAAGAATCCGCGGAAGTTCATTCGGGTCAAGCTATTTATATCCCGCCAAATACAAAACAGTATATTCAAAACAGAGGCAATTCTGATTTGAAAATCTTGTGTATTGTTTATCCAATGTGGCGAATAGAAGACGAAAAAGTGTTGTAAAATTTGAATGTCAAGTTTGACTTTTGCATTTTAAATTTTGCATTATCTGCTCAAAACCTATGGAGTTTTGAGCAGATACGAAATCCCCATAGGGGATTTCTACCTGCAAGATATTATATTGTGCGAATACGTTCTTCCAACTCCGCCTACCTACCTACCGGCAAGAGCAACAGGAACAACTGCCGCCAGAAGCGTCGACACTGCATGTCATGCGGTTCTTGTCGTATAAATTTGCCCAGCAGTCCTGACAAACCATAATACGTCCAAGTTCCTTGTGGTTTGCTTCCATTCTACTTCCCTCTTTATTGCATAGTTCGCATTTACCCATCTTATTCACCTCCTCTGTTATATTCTTATCCTTTTCACGAGCATATAATCTTTGACACATTTGCTGCTACTGCCGCGTCTTCTTCTTTCATCATTCCTTTCTTCTCTGATAGCATCGAAAGGAACAAGATCAACAGGTAGAAAGAGTTTTTCTTCAAGAAATCCTCTCGCGTTCACCATCTCTTGTATCTTATGGTGTATGTTAGAGTGCTTTCAGAATCGGCTTCTACCGGAACCTGCCACTCGATTTCATTGTTAGACACCTTTGTATGATTGTAGTTTTCTTCTGTTATCTCCCAGTCGCCGCTGGTCCGCTCAACTACAGTAACCACAATGTCCTCGTCCTTATGGTTCCTGAGATTTACCGCCCACACATATTCATACCAGTTTGCGCATTTATTGAAGTCCATCTGCGTCCGCTCACCGACGACGTCAAATGCCAGTCCAATGAATAGGCTTATTGTCTCGTCTTTCGGCGTATGGTCTATTGAGTCCTCCCCTATAAACTGCAGCTTGCCCTCTTTGTCGTTCGTGAACACGCGAACGGTCCCCTTCGGAAGTGGGATACCAAGATTGTTTTCCGCACTATTGTTGAAGTTAAGCCACACATCAACCTTCTTCTCGCCTGTGTCCGACCAGTCGTCCCCATACCACCACCAGTTGCGTATGTCGTCATACACGTATTCCTTTTCGACATCAACGTCCGCCGCCTCCAGCAGCGAAATCTGTTTCTTTTCGTTGTTCTTTAACGTTGTCCTTCTCTGTAAGTCATACATGTGGTACTCAAACAACGCCTCCTCCTCGAACTGACTTGCTCTGGGTGCCTGAATCTCCTTATAGACCGGACTTGTATAAAAAAGCTCATCCCGCACCCGGTGCACATCTCCGGCAACAAGCTTAAGGGAAGTGTTCTTGAATGTGGTGCCTGCATTATTTGTAACAGTGACCCAGCCATTCAAATCAAGTTTCGAATCGTTCTTGCTTGTAACAACAACGTAGTCTGCATTCCATGTCATACCGGAGGTCATATAGGAGAGCTCCAACGTATGATTCCTGCTTTCTGTGACATTTAGTATCCACGCCAGCGTCGGCTTCATTATTAAGCCTTCCGGTAGCACAGGTAGTACCAGATTATTTGAATCTAGTATCTGAATCATACCATATTTATCTCTCATGATTAGTTGATCGCCGCGGTAACTCAGCAGTGTACCCTCAATCATCTCCTTTTTGTCGCCGTAGGTCAGATAAGCCACTATCTCTTTGCCGATGTACTTCTTCAGTATCTTATCTCTGTTGACCAGGTCATACTGGTAATTCTGCTCCACTACCTCAATCACGGAATCAACCGCCTTTAGGCGAACACTTGTAGGGTCTATTCTCGATGCGACACCCTCGTACAGGACATTATTTACCCCCGCCGGGATGTATTTTGCCCGGTATTCTTTGACAACGCCGAGATCTGCGTTGTAGATAGTAACTTCCAAATCCTCGGCCTCTGTGTCTATAACGATAGGGCTATCTATTGGGTCTACACCGGCAGCCAATCCTATCAGGCTTACGCAGATAACCAACCCCATTATAACAGCGAGTTTTTTCTTATCTATTTTCATCTTCTAGTTCTTTTGTATACCTATAAATTTTTATTATATATCTTTATTCTATATGTCTAATTGTTTCCAATCCAAAGATGCTTGGATAGCCCTCGCATTAAGTGCTTGTCCCACAACTAGCTAGTTTGCGACTGTTTCAGCGCATTTTTGTTATAAAGACCCAGCGGGCGTTATTTCCATTGTTTGGGGGTTTTGAATCGTAGGACAGCATCTAACTGCGGGGCATCCTTAGTGATTTGTTGGTGTTTACTCCACTACAACGTACGTACCAGCTATTTTATCGTGCCATCCCTGTTTATCTTTGTCTATTAATATCCATAGAAAACCTATGTATATTACCAGACCCGAAATAAGCATTCCTATCCATCTGAGAAATCCCTTGCCATATCCTATTGGATATGTGCCATCGGTTCCGCATAGTTTTATTTTCATTGCTTTCATACCGAGTGTCTGTCCGTTTCCAAAGAAATAGGTGAAATACGCAATTGAGACGGGTAGCCCGATAATTGATGCAGCTAGGTACTCAACACCGAAAGCCATAAAAATGAAAATCAAGATAGCGTCAATTACAGCTACAATAATCATATCAATGATATACGACACAAGCCTTATTCCAGCACCGGCTTTTTCCATAATATCACCTGTTTTTTCCATAATATCACCTCCTTTTATTTTTATCTGTTACTTCTTAGCTTTTCGCCATTATTAGCAAAAAGCAATAACCCTGCCACCCTGCTTTGAAAAATAGGCCTTCCACAGTTTCCTGTTCCTACGGCACCCCCTTCTTGTAATCGCCCTTCTGCTTCTGCTAGGTGTTGGTTTTATTATTAATCCACAGCTTAAATAGCTACAAGTAGCATCAACACGTGTTAAGAACACATTGAAATGACAGGGGTTTGGAATCGGAACAAATTGCATGTGTGTTCGGTTAAGTATTTATGGCCCACAAAACCAAAAGAAAAGACATACAAAGAGTATTTTATGGACACAGATTAACGCAGATTAACGCAGATGGAAATCACAAACTTCTAATTAATTTTGGTCGCTCTGCTCTGTGACGGTAAAACGTC
>PRCZ01000033.1 GCA_009903405.1 Candidatus Methanophaga sp. AG-394-G06 | reverse complement strand
TTCCAAGGCGGTGAAATCAAGGTGGAGTATATTTTTTGGTCAATAATTGCCGCTGCTGTTGTTCTTTTAGTCTTTAGATGGATGATGCCGAAAGAAGAGGCGATGATGCCGAAATTGCTTGTTAACAATGCAGGACATGAGACTGCACCATTCGTGGATGCAACAGGATCGCATTCAGGAGCTTTACTCGGCGATGTTCGACATGATCCATATCAATCAGGTGGATTAGAGACACCCGCACATGATAGAGTAGAAGCGGGCGCTATCCACAAGGCACATAAAGGCGTTCTTTTCATTGATGAAATAAATACGCTGAGGATAGAATCGCAGCAAAATCTACTCACTGCTATGCAGGAGAAGGAATATGCCATAACCGGTCAATCGGAGAGAAGTGCCGGGGCAATGGTAAAGACAGACCCGGTACCCTGTGATTTCGTTATGATCGCTGCCGGTAATCTGGATGCCGTAGCAGGTATGCATCCTGCACTACGTTCTCGAATAAAAGGCTATGGCTATGAGATATACATGAAAGATTCGATGGACGATACGGTAGAGAATAGAAAGAAGCTTATCAGATTCATCGCTCAAGAGGTAAGGAAAGACAAAAAGATACCTCATTTCGATACGAGTGGGGTGAAAGAGGTAATAAGGGAAGCGCGGAGAAGATCCGGCAGAAAAGGTCACCTTACTCTTATTTTACGTGACCTCGGCGGATTGGTGCGAGTGGCAGGTGATATTGCGCATGCAGAAGGCGCTAAATATACTACTGGCGAGCATGTGATAAAAGCAAAAGCAATGGCAAAGTCGGTCGAGCAGCAGTTGGCTGATGAGTATCTTGAGCATAAGAAGGATTATCAATTATTCAAAACAGAAGGGGTAGAGGTAGGACGGGTGAATGGACTTGCAGTAATGGGTGATTCCGGAGTCATACTCCCGATAATCGCGGAGGTTACGCCCGCGCAATCGAGAGAGGAAGGACGGGTAATAGCAACTGGTAGATTGCAGGAGATAGCGCAGGAAGCGGTACAAAATGTCTCTGCTGTATTCAAAAAAATCACTGGGAAGGACCTCTCACGTAAAGATATACATATCCAATTTGTGGGTACGTATGAAGGAGTGGAAGGAGATTCCGCCAGTGTATCAATTGCTACCGCGGTTATATCTTCCTTGGAGGAGATCCCCGTGGACCAGAGTTTGGCGATGACAGGTTCTTTGTCCGTACGGGGTGACGTTCTACCTGTAGGTGGAGTAACTGCGAAGGTGGAAGCGGCAGCACAAGCGGGTATTAAAGAGGTATTGATACCTCAGTCAAACCTGAATGACGTGCTCATCGAGGATCGATATAAGGATAAGGTGAAGATAATACCTGTTGCGACAATAGAGAATGTGCTTGAACATGCATTGGTCGGTAAAATGAAGAAGAAGTTCATAGAGAGGATAAAGAGTTTCACAATGATGGAGAAAAATATCCTCGAGGGTGTGGCGGAAAAAAAGGCCGTGTAGCAAAACGAAAAAACCACGAGTTCATGAATGTTTCTTTTTACGTGATGTTTGCAATCTATCAATTAAATCATCGGCATAAATAACCTCGTTATGCTCCAGAATTTCACCCCTCAGATACCAGGGTATCTCATTAAAAAGTCAATATTGCTGTAATCGTCTTTTGCCGATGAATTCAGCCATCTTCTAACCATTACACATACATCAGAGGCAGCATCCACAGCTTCTTGAAATTCTTTATAAATCGCTTTTCGCAATATCCGATCCCCAACTATCCCATCCGATAGATGCCCGTCGATGAACTCTATTCGCTCAACCACCGTCTCAACTTTTTCTATTATCCTCTTCTTAATATCTTCTCTCATCCACATGTTTTATATAGAGTTAGTCTAATTATTTGCTTGCGTGTTCCACATTTTTAAAACCCAAAGAAACAGCATTTATTTTTCTTGATGAAGTTCATAATGTGCCAAACAGGGAAAGATGGGTAAGAACAATGCAAGAATTAGGAAAGGCAAAGATAATTGTCTCTGGTTCTTCATCTAAACTTCTTGCTGGAGAACTGGCAAGTGTCCTAACAGGAAGGCATCTTGATATTTTTGTCTTCCCTCTCAGCCTGGCAGAGTTCCTTTATTTTAAAGGTCTGGAAATAAAAGACGAACTCAACATGGTATCAAAGAAGATAGGATATATCTCTTCGCTTATTACCTTCAATTCATTAACAAAGTCGCTGGGTACAACAAAGAATACGATAGAAAAAAAAGCAAATAAAAATAAAACCTATTTAGATGGATATAAAAATTATATCTTCAAACAAGTAACAGTATTATTTAGACGGAGAAGGAAATATGGCCTATTTCAGAAGCGAAACACAAAGACCCGAATTCGTGAAGTTGGAAGAAGAGATATTAGAGCTATGGGATAGCGAAGACACTTTTGATCGCAGCGTAACTCAACGTAAAGACTGTAAAAAGTTCGTTTTTATCGAGGGTCCACCAACTGCAAATGGACTTCCACATCCAGGGCATATACTCACGAGGGTAGTGAAAGATCTGGTGCTGCGATACAGAACCATGCAGGGTTATTACGTAGAGCGGAAAGCGGGCTGGGACACTCATGGTCTTCCGGTGGAGATAGAAGTGGAGAAAAATCTGAGGATTAATACCAAAGGGGAGATAGAGAACTATGGTATTGAGAAGTTCAACAAGAAATGCAAAGATTCCGTCTTCCGTTATGAGAAAGAATGGGTAAATGCCACGAAAAGAGTAGGATTCTGGATTGATATGGATTCTCCATACATAACCTTTGATAACAAATATATCGAATCCGTCTGGTGGTCGTTAAAGGAGATCTGGAAAAAGGGTTTGCTTTATAAGGGGCATAAGGTCGTTCCTTACTGTCCGCGATGTGAGACCACGCTAAGTAGTCATGAAGTAGCACAGGGCTATCGCGATGTAGAAGACCCCTCTGTATATGTGAAGTTCAAATTGAAGCAGCCGGACACGTATCTATTGGCCTGGACAACTACGCCCTGGACATTGTTGGGTAATATTGCACTTGCTGTTCATCCGGAAAACCGATATGTAAAGGCACGAGTTAAAGGCAGAGCAAAAGAAGAGGACTTGATACTCGCGGAATCGCGATTAGATGTTTTAAAATCCGAATATGAAATAATAGAAGGGTATACGGGTGCCGATTTGGCAGATTTGGAATACGAGCGGCTTTTTGATTTCGCAGCGATAGAGGGTGGTGATTCACAGAAAGTAATCACCGCTGATTTCGTTACTCTGGAGGAGGGCACGGGCGTTGTTCATATAGCACCTGCATTTGGCGAAGATGATTATAGGGTATGCCGAGATAAGAAGCTGGGCTTTTCACAGCCCGTGAATGCCGAAGGTCGCTTTACGAGCGAGGTTCCACTACTGGAAGGTATGTTCGTGAAGGATGCTGATAGGCCGATAATAGAAATGTTGGATCAGCGAGGAATATTATATAAGGAGGAGCGGTATTCGCATTCGTATCCATTTTGCTGGCGCTGTGGTTCGCCCCTTTTGTATTACGCACGTGAATCATGGTTCATCGCAATGAAATCGTTACGCGATAAATTAATGGCAAATAACGAAAAGATAAACTGGTATCCAGCGCATTTGAAACATGGGCGATTCGGAAACTTCTTAGATAATATTGAGGATTGGGCACTTAGCCGGGAGCGGTTCTGGGGTACTCCGTTGAATATATGGATATGCGCCAATTGTGGTAAGGAGTTCTGTGTAGGAAGTGTAAAAGAGCTGAAAGAAAGGGCAAAGAATTCGGTTTCCAGCGACTTGCACCGACCTTACATAGACGATGTAGTGTTTGAGTGTGAGGATTGTAGCGGAGAAATGAGAAGGGTAGAGGATGTTATAGATTGCTGGTATGACTCAGGTGCAGCCCCATTTGCGCAATGGCATTACCCATTTGAGAAGGACGAGTTCGAGCGGAACTTCCCCGCTGATTTCATTACTGAAGCGATAGACCAGACTCGTGGCTGGTTCTATTCCCTGCTTGCGATCTCAACCACTATTTTTGATACCGCACCCTATCTAAACGTGCTTTCGCTGGGCCATATACTGGATGAGAAGGGCGTGAAGATGAGTAAGAGCAAGGGGAACGTGGTTGATATAACATCTACGCTAGATAAGGAAGGTGCAGATGCGTTGAGATGGTATTTCTACACCGCAGGTCCTCTATCCGATGATGTAAGGTTCACCGAGAAGGGGATAATAGAGAAGCAGAAGAAGTTCTTGAATACGCTCTGGAACTCGTATTTCTTCTTCGTTACTTACGCGGTAATAGATGAGTTCAATCCGAATGAGAAGAAGATCCCAGTGGAGAGGCGGAATGCGATGGATAGATGGATCATATCACGGCTAAACACGCTTACAAAGGAAGTGATAGAGTCAATAGAACGGTTTGAAATACACGTTGCCGCGCGTAAGATAGAGGAGTTTATAGTTAACGACCTGAGCAACTGGTATATAAGACGATCAAGGAGACGGTTCTGGATAGTAGAGGCGGATTTTGATAAGGATAGCGCATATATAACGCTATTTGAAGTTCTTGTTTCGTTATGCAAACTGCTTGCGCCTTTTGTGCCCTTCATCACTGAGCACATCTATCAGAAAATAGTGCGTGGTGTTTCTGATGACGTACTTGAAAGTGTACATCTCTGCGACTATCCATCACCCGAAGAATCGCTTATAGATACGGAATTAGAGGATTCGATGGGCATGGCTTCAAAATTGGTGGAGGCCGGCAGGCGAGCGAGGGCAGAGGCGGGAATAAAAATACGACAACCGTTAAAAGAGGTCGTAGTGGTTTGTAGTGATCAAAAGCGGAAGAATGTAGAAAGTTTGGTGGGGGTATTGAAGGACGAATTGAATGTAAACGAAGTGCGATTTGAGGATGATGCATTTGTCGCTGCGGATGTTTATAAACAGGTAGATGTGGATGAAGATACCACCCTGTTCCTGGACACTTACCTGGATAAGGGCCTCATAGAGGAAGGATTAGTTAGAGACCTCGTAAGGAGAATACAGGGCATGAGAAAAGACATAGATTTAGAGTATACTGCGAAGATAAGGATCATGTACGAGGGCGACGAAGAGGTAAAAGAAGCGATAGATAGATTCTCTGATTATATCTGTACAGAGACACTTGCAGAGAATATAGAAAAGGGAAAGCCATCTGAGAGTGGTGATAATATCTACGAGAAGGACTGGAAGATAGGAAAAAAGGAAGTTCATCTTGCAATTAACAGTGTGAATTGAAATAGAAAACAATGATTGAAAAAGTGGAGTGATATTAGAACGCAAAGTAATTGTGGAAATAGTGAAAAATTTTTTGATACCAACCATAAATACGCTAAAGGAGGATAGAAAACAATTTAAGAAGATTAATAGCTCTTCTTTTCCTGAATTTCTCGGTTTGCAGTTTGGCATACCCAATCGCTTGTTGAAGGGGGCCATTTTTGATAGATTTGCAAAAAGAAAAAGTTATAGTTCCATAAACCTAAGCTTGCTTAATGCGCATCTCCAATTTCAACATTTTTGCATGAAAAAATAGCAATTTTTATATATGATGAAAAAAAAGAGTAGAATAAAAAGGAGATGAAAAAGAAATGGGCGTATTAGTAGATTTGGAAAAGTGTGATGGATGTAAGGGTAGGATGGATAAGGGAACGAGCGCATGCGTAGAGGAGTGTCCAGTGGAGTGCATAAGTTTGGTTGAAGATGACCCAAGCAGTGCCCCAAATGAACGAGAACAACATGCGGTAGTAAACAATGAGGAGTGTACCGATTGTGAAGTGTGCGTAGATGTATGCGAGCAAGGGGCGCTAAGCATGCTGGAGTAGTAGCGACAAACATTAGAAACAACCCTTTAGCAATGTCGAAAACAGGAGCAAAAGTGGAAGCAGCGGTAATGATAGGGCGGGTAGAGGTGAATAATCCGGAAGAGAAGCAGGTGATAATAGGGCAGGGTAATTTCTCTATTTTCGCTTGCGATGACCTCTTCAAGGCGTTATTGACCACAGTACCAGCGATGAAATGCGCCGTTGCGATGAACGAAGTGGTGCCGCGGTTGACAAGGGTTATCCGGAAGTGCCGGAGACAATTGGGAATCGCCACTTTGGTATCCCTTTCCTCCTCTACATCGCTTACCTGCGGTATGTCATGAATTTGCCGGAAAATAAGATTGTAACGCTCCGGAATGATACTTACGATGCTCATGTATCGATAGGTACAGTAGTGGACTATCTGAAGAAGGGGAATAGATACAAAAACAGTAATTTATATATACTATAAAAAAAGAATTTATGATGGAATATTAACTAAAAAGGTGATAAGAAGAAAATGCCAGCAGTAGTAGATAAAGAAAAGTGTAATGGATGTGAAAGTTGTGTAGAGGAGTGTCCGGTAGAGTGCATAACTATGGAAGGCGAAGGGGACGATAAACATGCGGTAGTCAACGCCGAGGAGTGCACCGATTGCGAAACATGCGTAGATGTATGTGAGCAGGGCGCAATAAGCATGACCGAGTAAACCCTCAAAGATGTCGGAAACATGTGCTGAAGAAGAGGCAGCGGTAATGATCGAGCGGGTAGAGGTGAATAATCCGGAAGAGAAGCAGGTGATAATAGGGCAGGGTAATTTCTCTATCTTCGCCTGCGATGACCTCTTCAAGACGCTATTGACCACCGTGCCATCGCTGAAATGCGCCGTTGCAATGAACGAAGCAGTGCCGAAGTTGACGAGGGTTACGGGTAATGACGAGCGATTAAAAGAGTTAGCCGGTGAGAATTGCCTTCGAATCGGCGCTTCTCACACTTTTTTTATCATTATGGATGGTGCATATCCCATAAATGTACTGACGATTTTGAAAGCGCATCCTGCGGTTGCGAATATTTTTGTCGCTTCTGCGAATCCTCTGGACGTTATTATCGCTGAGACAGAACTAGGCCGGGCAGTGCTAGGAGCTGTTGACGGCACGTCTGCGAACAGGATAGAGACGGAGGCTGAGAAGAAGGAGCGAAGAGAGTTATGTGAGACGTTGGGGTATGTGATTGATTGAGATTTGTCATGTGTGTTCGGTTAAGTATTAAAATTTATTTTATAGCACACCAAAAGTAAAGACCTACAAAAAGGATCGTCAAAATAGTAGAAAGACAGAAGGGGGCGATTTAATAAAACTACCGTTCAGCATCCTCTCCTTTCAAACTCCTCGCCATCTTCCTAACCTCTCTCAACTCCACATCTGTAACCCCTTTCTGCCCTTTTTTCCATTCGTCTAAGACCTGTCCAAAGTATTCCATGGGTGCGTCCACAGCCCAATCTATATATTCAGAGGAGGATTCATTCTCAAATCTGCATATCCCTTTCAATATCCCAATGCAATAATTCTTTGCCTCAGCAAACATTGAAAGCTTCTGATACTTCTTCATCTCCTCTATGAACGGGTCTAATGCTTCTTCGAACATCTGAAAAGCCATCTCTGTCGGCTCTACATATCCATTTCTTGTGCGACCGGATCGGTTCCAAACTTCTTCTACCTCGATACTATCCAGATCAAAATAAACCTGGGATGCGATGTCTTCAATATCCACGTCACTTAGATATTCTATCGCAATCTGTTCTATTCTGTTCGCAACCTTCGGGTCATCTTTAGCAAGACGCTTTAGTATAGCGAAGGCGTCATCGGCGCTGATTTCAGCAAAAATGTTCTTGGTACCTTTTGTTCTGGATGTTTTGTTGCCGTTCTTCGCCATATAATACCTCCTATATTCCCCATTTTCCTATATCATTTACCCCCATAAGCCCTACCTTCAACTCCAATAACGGGTGATTGCCTGACACAGACGTATCACCCCAGGCATTTGAGTTATGAATCTAACCAAATGCAAATTTGCGACGTTTATCAGGGTCATCAAAACCGACCTCTGCCGTGTCAAAATGTTCAGGGTCGAATTTTCCACCAAGCCACTCCATCATTTCTTCATACTCTTCATGCTCGGGATTGTTTATGATTTCTAAAAGCTCTGCATACCCCCAGACACCACCACAATCTTCGGGAGGACATGCTCTTTTGCCTTTGATACATATAGGATATTTAATGTTCTTATCTCTTGGAAGTATCTTTTCCAATTGTATTTTGTGCTCCCAAGAATCACCGAAATCATATACGTAACTTGCGGTTCGATTCTCCATAGAGAAGAAGTCCGCTATTTTTTCTCCCCAACCCGGAAGAACTTCTCTACCAAAAACTTCATCTGGGGCGGGGATCCCTATATTCTCCCTTAAACCAGTTGAAGGGTTGACTACTTCGAACTCATGAAAATGGTAATCGTCTCAACCCATAGCGTCTTGGATGGCAACGTGTAAGTCCCAGAAGGTATAAATTTCTGGGACTTGTATTCGTCGCCAAATAGGTGGTTTGATACCTTTCAGTGTAATCTTAAATTGAAACACCTGATTGTATTTCTTCTTCGCCATGATTCCTCCTCTTGACTGTTAATGCCTCTATTTTATATACATTTATAAAAATATGTTCAATATTTCAAATATTCTCTCGATAATGCGTCAGCGTCTGAACTTGTTGATAAAACTTGAAATTGAGCCACTAATTCGATTAATTGTTTTTTCATTTCATTTCAATCCAATACTTATTTCTTTAAAGGTTTATTCTCCAGCATTATATGAGGAATCATAATGATTATAAATTCTACCGCGATGGCGAAGTTATAAATGGAGCCTGTAAAAATTGCAAACCCAATAAGAGCTATCCAAAGACCAAAATCTAATGGATTGTTTATGTATTTGTACACGGATTCGTTTACAATTGGTACGTTTTCCGCAAAGAAATTGAGACACAACGATCTCTTTAAGCCCAACAAGCTAAATGCCCAGGCAGCCAGAATTATACCAGAAATCGTCAAAATTAGTCCTGTGTACTTCAAATTTAAATTTAAGATAATGCTGTTATGAAATAGAGGATGGTCCTCAAATTGTAGTATAACAAAGAGGCAGAATGTAATCACCCAAAAAATTCCTGTAGTGAGCATGTGAATAGTGAACGCATTTTTGCCGAACCATTTGGTTAATTTTCTGCCTTTTACTTGAAGAATTAAATTTGTAGATTCAACTAAAATGGTCATGAAGACAAATATCGTGGTTAAAATAAATATGCTGTTCATTTTGTTTTAGATTTATCTCGCCTTAAAATAAGTTACGTCTACTACTTCGTTCATATAAATTTTTGGTAAGTTAAACTTAACATTTGCTCTTTTTACTGGATTTCAGTAAAGTTTCAAGTTCATCCTTGAACCTCCGTTATATTCATGAACCGAGATTTATTTTCATAAATAATAGTTTCGATGCATATAGTTCTACTTTTGTATTTGTTTTCAAAAAGTTTTATGCAAATTATAAATCTTACATTGTTGAATATTTCGAAATTATTTCTGCTTAAAGAATTGAAAGTATCTTCGCAGAAGTCAAATGAATATTCTGTCTGTTCTGGAAAGATAGACTGTATTTTTGGAGGACCATACTTTTCTGCAAATGTGCCGGATTGACACGGGCGAAACAGGAGTGAAGTTGAAAATGAAATCCCGGGAGGAATAAAATTGCCCCTGCCCCAATACACCCCTGAAATTCTAAAGAAAAAATCCTTAGCGGTATGAGGCATTATTTTTTGTTTAGGTAATGCCAAACCCAACAACCTTAGTCCATCAAAGTTAGTCTCATTCTCAAAAAATTTAGACATCGTGAATGAGTCATTCTCAATTATTGAAGATCCGGTAATTTCTATTTTTTCATCCGTACTATTAAAAACCGATACATTCAAACCAACTCCACATTCATATGCGCTATATTCCATATTGCCAAACGAGCTCAAAAAACCAGATAAGCCTTTTGTTTTTTCTGCATCTCTCAGGAATATACCATCAAATATTTCTACTGAATTAAATTCTCTGAGATATTTCTTAATTAAAATCTTAGCAAATTCTTTCGGAAGGACATCAGGAAAATTTGCCCTTCCAATTGTCTCAGGAATTGAAGGTAATTTTGAATCATCTAAAAAATAAGGGAGAATATACTCTTTTCTTGATTTAAAGGCTCTTGCAATAGCGGCCCTTCTCTCCCATCTGGTCCATGGCTTGGTAATGTAGTATTTCGATATGAACATCACACAGTATTTGCCATCTTCTTGATACAATTTTGAGAAATATTCAGCAAGGTCCTTCCCAAGGAGAACTTCCTGCTCCTCGAAGTCGTAAAACGCTTTAAAGTGATTTTGCTCAAGAACTCGTTTAACTTCCTCGACTATTTCTCTATCTTCTCCAGCGAAAGATAGAACAAAATCATATTTATATTGTTTCTTCATTTTCGATTCCTACTACTGTTTTTTTTATTACGTACTACCTTCCTGCTTTTTATGCTGCCTTCTCAACCCATTCAGCAAAGTTCCTATAACCGTCTTCGTTTACCCAGTCGTATGTAGGGTATATTTCTGAAAGATATACTTTCTTGCCATCCTGCTCTATGTAGAAATAGTCGAATGGATTGCCTCCTTTAGGGAGCGTCACGAAATAACTATATCAACTACCACTTATTGAAATTACATGCAATGTAAGAATGATGAGTCTATGATAAGGCAAAAGTTTCAGGCGTTAGAGTGGGTGCTTGATGAGCGGCTGCGTCGCCTCGTGGCGGCAGCCGAAGCGGAGGCTATTGGTTATGGCGGACCCTCGATGGTGTCACGAGCGACTGGAGTATCGCGCCGGGGGATTCGCATCGGCGCAGAAGAGCTGAAGGAGAAGCTGGTTGTACCTACGGTGGGTGGAAAGAAGCGGATACGAAGAGAAGGCGGAGGACGAAAGAAAATGATAGATACAGACCCTACACTGAAGACTGATCTTGAGAAGCTGGTTAACCCACTCACGCGTGGGGATCCCGATTCTCCTCTGCGTTGGACATGCAAAAGCGTTCGTCGGCTGGCTGATGAGCTAAAAGGGATGGGACATCAGACGAGCCACCGCATGGTAGCCGAGATTCTCCATGATTTCGGCTATAGTCTTAAGGCTAACAAAAAGACGCTAGAGGGGACAAGCCATCCTGATCGTGACGCCCAGTTCGAATACATCAACAGGAAGGTTCAGGTGCAGATTGCCACCAACGACCCGATAATTTCGGTTGATACAAAGAAGAAGGAATTGGTGGGAAACTTTAAAAATGATGGGCAAGAGTGGGAGCCAAAAGGAATGAATGAAGAAGTTAATACTTATGACTTCCTATCAATGGCAATAGGAAAAGGAATCCCTTATGGCGTGTATGATCCGGGACAAAACAAAGGATGGATCAGCGTTGGAATCGATCATGACACTTCCGCTTTCGCTCTCGAAACCATTCGCCGATGGTGGTACTCGATGGGGCGGAAGCTCTATCCCAATGCCCAGC
>PRCZ01000032.1 GCA_009903405.1 Candidatus Methanophaga sp. AG-394-G06 | reverse complement strand
CATCCTTTACTTCTCCTGTTAGCACACCTGCCTGTATAGCAGCACCTATAGCCACGCATTCCATAGGATCAACGCCACGCTCGCCTTTCGAGCCAGCGTAATCCTCAACGAATTTCTGCACTATTGGCATCCTCGTCGGCCCGCCAACAAATATGATTTTGGTAACGTCACCGGAAGATAATTTAGCATCCTTTAATGCCATATCTATTGAAGTTTTGCATTTGTCCACTATCGGTCGCACGAGCTCCTCTAATTTCGCTCGCGAGAGTTTCATGACGAGATGTTTCGGGCCCGATGCATCTGCGGTGATAAAAGGCAGGTGTATATCGGTTTCAAGCACATTAGAGAGCTCTATCTTCGCCTTTTCACTCGCTTCCCGGAGCCTTTGCAATGCCATACTATCATTCCTCACATCTATTCCCGATTGTGTCTTGAACTCTTCCGCTACGTAATCCACGATTGCTGTATCCATGTCTGTTCCACCCAATTCGGTGTCGCCACTCGTTGATATGACTTCGAATACACCCTCGCTAAACTCCATTATCGTTACGTCAAGTGTACCACCACCGAAATCGAATACCAGTATCTTCTGCTCTTTCTCCGTTTTATCAATGCCGTAAGCGAGTGCCGCGGCTGTGGGTTCGTTTATTATTCTGACAACTTCCAAACCTGCTATCGCACCTGCATCCTTCGTTGCTGTCCTCTGGTTGTCATTGAAGTATGCTGGCACTGTCAAGACCGCCTTATCAACTTTATCGCCCAAGAATGCTTCGGCATCTCGTTTTATCTTTTGTAGAATGAACGCAGTTATTTGCTGTGGCGTGTATTCCTTGCCATGTACCTTCGCCCGGTAGTTAGTACCCATCTTCCGCTTGATGGACATCACCGTTCCTTCCGGATTGGACACTGCTTGTCGCTTCGCGGGTTCTCCAACCAGCATTTGCCCATCTTTCGTGAATGCCACATAAGAAGGAAATGCCTTACCGCCTAGGCTCGTCCCCTCTGCGCTCGGGATTATCGTGGCTTTTCCTCCGATCATTGCAGCCGCAGCGGAATTGCTTGTTCCTACATCTATACCTATTGTTTTTGTCATCTTTTAACACCTCTCCAAAAAAAACATTACTTAATATTTATCTTTTTTCAATATAAAAAACTTTCTTGTATTTGTTTGGCTCCTTTTTATAACCACAAGATTACACAACACTATAATTTTCTTTTTTACAAAAAGAAAACCTGTGCTAAAAGAAAAACAAATAGGTTTTTTGGTAAAGCTTTTTGCTTGCAAAAAGGTTTGTGTTAATCTTGTGAAATCTTGTGGTTTTTTATTTTTGATATTTTCACTTTCGATGTTCTTATCACTTTCGAGCCCAGCATATAACCTTTCTCAAACTCTTCAAGAATTGTATCCTCCGGATGATCATCATCAATGACCGTCCTTATCACTTCATGTTTATATGGGTCGAACTTCTCTCCTACTGCCGCTATTGGTTTCAAACCTTCTTTAGCAAGCACTGCGATTAAATCTTTATATATCAATGCAATTCCTTCTTCAAAGGATGTGTTATTGCTCGCAGATGCAATAGCGCATTCAAGAGTATCAATAATCGGTAATAACTTCTTTATTAACGTCTCTGTTGCGCACATTTCGTACAGTTCTCGCTCGCGTGCAACCATCTTTTTATAGTTCTCAAAATCCGCCTGGAGGTATTTTAGTCGCGATAAATATTCGTCTGCTAACTTAGTCTTCTCGTCCAATTCGTTCTTCAATGATTCTACTTCTGTGCTTGTAACCTCTGCTTCAGCCTCTTCAACCTCTTTTGCTTCTTTCATTTTCTTCTTCTGCTCTTTTGTCAAACTCGTTTCATCCCTTTTTAGTTTATCGTCGCATATATGGTATAACATTTTAGTATTAGATTCTGTTTAAATACCTTTCAGTGCAGGATTACTCATGATTTCAGACTTATATACAGCAAGACAGACAGCGCTACAAATTCAAACACATCTGGTACTATTGCAAACAACCCCAGGATAGGCATACGGCGAATGCCCCACATAACGGGTACGAACGGATTCGAGGTGAGCGCCTGCATAATCAGGAGAACGATAAATGCAATCAGCCCCATTGCGAATTGCGATTTTATCTGCCCGTAATTCTTCGCATAGATAAAAAGCAAGCACAACAGTAGTATAAGATTTCCAAGCGTTATCAACGCTTTGATATTGACAATCAGCATGTTTGGTCGCACGCCTTCGAGCGGTTGCTTACCTCCAATAAGTTGCGTGCCTTCTTGCATGCCCCGCGGAGATTGCATAGCGAAATTGCTCAGGGCTGATACCACACCGATTGCTATCACGATCATCGCCAGAATCATTAAACCCATAGCTAACTTTCTTTTCATCTTCTTGCCCTACCCTCTTCCTTTGTTATCTATATCTTTTTCGCTTTTAAATTTATCCCACATCTTATCCAAATGATCTTTAAAGACTTCATAATCTTTTTCCATGCACGAAGATAAGAAATATACAGTGCCGTATCTATCTCCTGTGGCTGTGATTATCTTGTTGTCTTGGAGTACCTTAAGATGGTGCCTTACTGTTTTGTAATCCAAACCAAGTAACTCAGTCAACTGATTAGCGTTAGAAGGCCTTTCATTTAACGCTCTGATTATACGAGCGCGATTCACACCGCCTCTAGTACCAACAATCAGCCACCAAATTACACGTTTCATTGACATCAACCATCTTTTAAGTAAGCATTGAATGGGCGTAGAAGCTAATAAATGTTCAATGTTATGTATGTATAGGTACGATTGAGGATGGGAGATGGGAGATGCAGGATACACGAAAATCAAACAGACAGAGTAGGCAAAAATGCAGCAAAGAGCTAAAATATTGGCTATAGGATACACAGTAAGGCATATTGTATGCTCGGGTAGTAGAGCGGGCTACGAGATGTACGCCGCCGATGCCATCGGTGATGTAGATATGAAAAGGTGTGCCAAAGAGTATATCCCGTTAAATTGGGATCAGATAGATCTAAAGCTCCTTGAAGGCACGATAAAGGCAGTGGATGGTGTTATCCTAGGGTCAGGCTTTGAAAGTGCGGATTTTGATTTTTTAACTGCAGAAGATAGGGGGAAGATAGTGGGTAACAATCCGGCGAAAACGAAGCAAGTGGCAAATAAAGCATGGTTGGCATCTAAACTGGATGATTTAGACCTCCCCCAGCCACTTACTTATACAGGCAAGGCGATAACAGACGGAGAAGCGAAACAGTTGCACTTTCCTGTGGTAGCCAAACCCGCTTATGGCGGTGGCGGAATCGCGAATTTCTTCTGCTATACCGAAACGGAAATGATTCGATCTGCTAAACAGCTACCGGAATTCCTGTTTCAGGACTATATAAAAGGAAAAGCCGCTTCTATTTCCGTTATTTCGTCTAAACGCAATGCGATTGCAATAAGCGTGAATGAGCAGTTGATAGGCTTGGATTCTCTTTCTGCGCCCGCCCCCTTAGTCTATTGCGGGAACATTTCCCCGTTTGTTACATCATATGCCGATACGGCATGCGAAATTGCAGAGACCTTAGCGAAAGAATTAGGATTATTGGGCTCAAACGGCGTTGATATTGTTATTACAGACGATGGCCCTGTGGTAATAGAAGTGAACCCACGCATTCAAGGGAGTCTGGACACGGTGGAACTTTCTACCGGTTTGAATTTGGTGGATGAGACTATGAAAGCAGTTGAAGGCGATTTAGTGTTAGATAGCGTAAATGCGAAGAGATATGCAGTAAAGGCAGTTGTGTTTGCGGCGCATGACTGTGCGATAGCAGAAACTTTTGATACCGGAAAAGGCGGAATAGTTGATATACCAGAGAAAGGCAGGCTTGTAAAGCAAGGCGAACCGATAGCCACAGGAATAGGCATCGGAGATAACAGAGCAAGTGCCTTTGCAGAAGCGATGAAGAATATCGATCGTATAAAAGCAGGTGTCATCGCCCAATATCCGGTGGGCTAGAACTCTTAATTTGGTACACGGTAAAAGTTTTATAAATAGCAAACCCTACCTAAATAATCATGTTATCCAGCGAGCACATGCTGTTAACAGCGCTTGTACTATTAATAGCATTTCTGTTCGTACTCTATGCCTACTTAAAGCGCAAAATCAATACTTCCGCATTTGTCGGAACACTCGTGCTTGGCGTGATTATTCTAGTAACGCTAGGTTATGCAGGTGTGGTTACGCTGCTTGCATTCTTCCTGCTCGGTAATTCCATTACGAAATATAAATATGAGAAAAAAGCCATGCTCGGTGTTGCAGAGGGTAATAAAGGCATGCGAGACATAAATAACGTGCTAGGAAATGGGTTATCGCCACTGATCTTTGCAGTTTTATATGCTCTTTATTGCGATAACGTCTTCTTGCTCGGCTTCTCTGGTTCTGTCGCTACTGCATGTGCAGATACATTCTCTACTGAAATAGGAGAGGCCGAAGGAAAACCACGGTTAATAACAACCCTTAAGAAGGTGCCGGTAGGCACAAACGGTGGTGTTAGTCTACAGGGACTAGGCGCATCACTGCTGGGTTCTTTCTTGATTTCGCTTGTCTGTCTCATATTCTGGTTTGACCTACAAATAACAGCAAGAAGTATTTCGTTGCTCTTATGCGTTTGCCTCTTGTCCGGGTTCCTTGGTTGTCTCGTGGACAGTATTTTCGGTGCAACCGCTGAAGATAGAGAGCCACTGAAATTGAATAAACATCACGTGAACATTTTGGCAACGCTATTTGGTGGCATTTTCGCAATTATATTGGGCTATTCCTTTGGGTTGTAATTAAGAAATGATAAAAGCTGCCAAATCAATAGTATAGTATAACTATGTCAATCCTGATAAAGAACGTGCTCTTGGGCGGTCGGGCGCGAAATATTTACATCGAGGGTAATGAAATAGAAGCGATAAGCGAAGCTAGTAAAGAGCAGGTGGCGGAATTTGTGATTGATGGCACGGATAAGGCGGCAATTCCAGGGCTTTTCAATGCGCATACACATGCAGCAATGACTCTATTGCGCGGCTATGCCGATGACATGCCGCTTCAGGAATGGCTCGAGACGAAGATATGGCCGGTAGAGGGAAAGCTTACGGAAGATGATGTCTACTGGGGTACGAAACTCGCATGTTTAGAGATGATAAAGACAGGCACAATTTTCTTTAACGACATGTACTGGCACTGGCGAAGCAGTGCGAAAGCGGTAGCAGAGTGTGGAATAAGAGCGGCATTATCCGCAGTTTTCATAGATGGGTTCGATGAAGAAAAGGCAAAAGAGCAAATAATAAGAAATGAAGCTTTATACAAGGAAAGTAAAGAACTACCGGAGAGGATTATCTTCGCTCTTGGCCCGCATGCGATCTACACCGTTTCTGAGAGTAGCCTATGCTGGGTGCGTGATTTCGCAGAAAAGCATGACCTTCTGGTTCATATACACTTATCTGAGACTAAGACAGAGGTAGAAGATTGTATAAAGCGGCACGGTATGCGACCAGTGGAATACCTCAATGAGCTCGATTTCTTGTGCGCACGGACCATAGCCTGCCATTGCACTCATCTCAGCAGACATGAGATGGAGTTGCTGAAGAAGCATAATGTGAAGATAGTGCATAATCCAGCATCGAATATGAAATTAGCAGCGGGAAGAACACACTACGATGAGCTGAAAAGGCTCGGTCTATACTCAAACATCGCACTGGGTACCGATGGCTGTGCTTCTAATAACAACCTTGACATGTTTGAAGAGATGAAGATAGCTTCTTTGCTTCATAAGGTGTATTCCGGCGATCCGACATGCATGCCGGCGAAAGAAGCCTTTGGGCTCGCAACAGGTAACGCAGCACGAATGTTCAGGATAAACGCAGGAGAAATCGCCGAGGGGAAGCTGGCAGATGTTGTCCTACTGGATTTAAAGAATGTGAATCTGGTGCCAAACCATAATTTAATCTCGAATATCGTCTATTCTGCAAACGGGAGCTGTGTTGATACAGTGATATGCGATGGTGAGATTTTAATGGAGGAGCGGAAGGTAAAGGGAGAAGAAGAGATAAAGGAGAAGGCGCAAGAGGTTGCTTATGAGATTGTGAAGCAGTAAATAACCTCTCAAACTAATATAAGCTAAGAATGAAACAATTTATCCTATATGCAAGTAAAGCTGTTACAAGTCCGGATTTCACTTTAGACGATCTACCAGGTAGCGGAGGTAGAATGGACCTTGTTGCAAGATGTATTTGCAACGCTCTTTGGATAAGCCATGATTTGAGAAGGGATACATGCATACATGTAGTTGCCTGTGGTACTCCCAACCCACAAGTGGTCATCTCCTTTTACGGGGACAGATTGAGAGGTGTATCTCCGGATGAAAGAAACATAGCGGCATGGATAAAGAAAACATTAGCATCAAAGAGGAAGAATCCGGGGATAAGCGTACGTAAACTCTCTTTTCAGCAGTTGATTGAGAAGTTGGCTTCTGAAGGGAACTCCTTTTACATATTACATGAGAACGGCATAGACATAGCAAGTGTAAAACTAAAAGCGAATCCGGTGTTTATCCTCGGCGACCACGAAGGACTGCCGATAGAAGAAGATGCTTTTGTTGCGCGTTTTGAGCACGAGAAGATTTCGCTTGGCTCTATCGCTTATCTCGCTTCGCAATGCATCTCGGTGGTGCATTATGAACTGGATAAATAATAATTGGTATTTGTTTAGCTCCTTTTTATAACCACAAGATTACACAGATTTCCACAAACCTTTTCTTAAAAAGAAAAGCTTTACCAAAAGAACATTTGTGTTTTTCTTTTAGCACAGGTTTTCTTTTTGTAAAAAAGAAAAAGTGTTGTGTTAATCTCGTGAAATCTTGTGGTTTTTTTATTTAGCTATACAAATACGCCGCCGTTACTTATTCGTGCCAAAACATCTAAAAACCGCTCCACTTCTTCTTCCGTATTATACAAATACACCGAGGCCCTTACTGTTCCCTCTGCACCCGGCCCAAGATAGTCCATCAACGGTATGCAGCAGTGATGTCCCGACCTCACAGCTATGCTCGCTTCTTTGTCCAACAGTAAAGCAACTTCATTTGGGGTCTGCCCTTTCAGATTAAAAGATACCACACCAATCCTAAAGGCATCAGAGCCATAGCCGTAAATTTCGACTCCTGGTATGTCTTGCAAACCTTCTATAAGCAGCTTTGCCAGTTTATCCTCCCATGATTTTACCTTGTCCAGCCCTATCTTCTCTAAATACGCAACGGCTGCACCGTGACCTATCGCTCCTGCTATGTTTGGCGTACCACTTTCAAATTCCTCATACCCGTCTTTCAGTCGATAATCAACGAACGAGGCATCTTCTACCATGCCACCACCGACCGTAAGCGGCTCTATTTCAGCCATAAGTTCAGCTTTGATGTATAAAGCACCGGTGCCTGTAGGTCCGAGCATTTTATGCCCTGAGAAGGCGAGGAAATCACAACCCAGCTCCTTTACATTTATTCGCATATGTGGTACTGACTGCGCAGCGTCAAGAAGTAAAAGTGCGTTATTATCATCGCACATTCTCGATATTTCTTCTACCGGCATTATTGAACCAAGCGCGTTAGAGACATGCGTTATCGCCACTAATCTTGTCTTTTCATCTATAATAGCATCAAAATCAGATGCTTCGAGCTTGGCCTCTGAACTCGCAGTACTGGGTTTTACCACTTCTAAATCTATACCCAATTCGTTCTTTGCTCGTATCCACGGTAAGAGGTTGGAATGGTGTTCCCATAAACTGGTTATGACTTTATCTCCCTTCTTCAACCCCATACCAGAAGCCACTATATTTATGGCTTCCGTAGTATTCTTTGTAAAGATAAGCTCCTGCGATTTGGCACCGATCCCTTCTGCTACCTTACTGCGTGCATCTTCATATCGCTGTGATGCCATACGAGCTAATCGATGCACACCTCGACCTACATTTGCGTTGTAATTCCTGTAATAGTCCAATACCGCATCCAAAACAGGCTCGGGCGTCAAACTAGTCGCTGCACTATCCATGTATATTACTCCCGTGTTCAATATCGGGAAATCCGCTCTTATCTCTTCTATCTTCATCGTTACCAATAAAATAATCTGAGGATATAAAAGCATACACGATCAGATAATCGAAGAATCAAGTGATTTTTTAAGTTTTCATCCATCGTAGCCAACATTTTCATTGTTTTTGCGCAGCAAAAATAATTATGTTTCTTTGGTCAAGCTTTCTTTATGAAAGAAAGGTTGTTGGTGAAGATTCTTTCCTAAAGAAAGGTTTCATAGCGCGACAGAAAAGCACTCCTTAACAGTAATCAGCGGTTTCCCGTGTGTAATAATATTATACACTCGCCAGAGGTAAGGGCCGGGACGACCCAGCAGCACCTCAAGCTGATGGTCACTCTCCAGATAGCCGACATCCAGTATCTCTCGCCTCGCCTCGATTCGATGCCGTTGCATAATCTTGCCGATCGGGATGTCTGCCCTCATCAGATCGGTTTTGAACCCAGGTTTTAGTCTTGATAAAGGTGTGTAAGAGCGTGCATAGAGTAGCGGCAGATCATCGCTCATTTGAACAATTATAATCTCACGCTCATTTACCGGCTCGCCAATGTCTACCGCGAGTAGGTCCGCAGCTTCCGAAGGGCAAGGAACTACCGCTTGCTTGATTGTTCGAATTGCAACTTCGCAGCCTGAGATCAGCTCCAGAAGACTCGTCATAGACCCGTCATGACCAAGTAATACCCTATGTATCGGTAGTAGCCCCTGGCTATTACATAGCGACCAAATCTTCACGCTCGATGCGTGCACCCGCGGAACTATTTTGCGTTTTTCCATTATATTCTTCTTGAAGATAAAAGCGTTAGTTTTTAAACCATCACCCTTTTTATCTAACAGGTAGGTAGGATAATTTTTAGGTTGTTGGCATAAAAATGGTTGTGACTATAGTGGAAAAGGCGAAGAGAGCAAAAGAAGCGGCATTAATATTGGCTAATGCGACAACGGCAGATAAGGATAAAGCGCTGTTAAGAATCGCGGATTCCATTGATATGGCTAGAGCCCAAATACTGGCAGCAAATGAGAAGGATATTGCAGATGCGTTACGGCTAACAGAAGCAGGTAAGATGTCCAAGTCATTGCTTGACCGGTTAAAATTGAACGATTCAAAGCTAGATGAGCTAATAAAGAGTGTGCGAGATGTTGCGAAATTAGATGACCCGGTAGGTAAAACGATCTCGGCAATCGAGTTAGATACGGATTTGGAGCTTTATCAGGTATCGTGCCCTATTGGTGTCATCGGCGCGATATTTGAATCGAGACCCGATGTGCTGGTTCAGATTTCCTCGCTCTGCCTGAAAACCGGGAATGCCGTAATGTTGAAAGGGGGTTCGGAAGCAAGGCATTCAAATGAAGCGCTATTTGCGATTGTAGCAAAAGCGTCTTCTGAAGACGATCGAATACCCGAAGGCTGGATACAATTACTTGAAACGCGAGAGGACGTAAATGCGATGTTAAAATTGAATAAGTATATAGACCTCCTAGTGCCTCGTGGTAGCGACCAATTCGTAAGATATATACAAGATAACTCCAGCATCATGGTCCTTGGTCATTCTGAGGGCGTATGTCACGTTTATGTTGACCGAGATGCCGATCAGGATATGGCGTTAGAGGTATGCTATGATTCTAAAGTGCAATATCCTGCGGTTTGTAATGCTGCAGAGACTTTGCTTGTGGACACTGCAATTGCCGCTGAATTTATACCACTAATGGTTGAGCGGTATCAGAATGCGGGCGTTGAGGTCCGGGGATGTCAACGGACAATGCAAGTCATGGAAGGCAAAAACGAGATAAAAGCGGCGTCCGAAGAAGATTGGCGTACTGAATATAACGACTTGATCATCTCAATCAAAGTGGTTGACGGTGTGGACGAAGCCATTGCACATATCAATCAGTACGGATCGGGACATACAGATGCAATTGTCACGGGAAATAAAGAGCGCGCGCGTAAGTTCTTGCAGTTTGTTGATTCTTCTTCGGTAATGCACAATGCCTCTACTCGGTTCAGTGATGGGTTCCGGTACGGTAAGGGCGCCGAAGTGGGTATAAGCACGTATAAGGTGCATGCAAGAGGTCCTGTGGGTTTGGAGGGATTAGTCATCTATAAATATCTACTTGTCGGCAAGGGGCATACAGTAGCTCCGTATGTAGGGACAGATGCGAAGGAATTCACGCATAGAAAGTTGTGAAGATATGGTACGATGAAAAGGATAGCGATAAAAGTTATTCCCAATTCGAAAACGGAAGAGATAATAGATGCGGAACCAATGATAATTAGGGTGAAAGAGCCGCCAACAAAAGGCAAGGCAAATAAAGCGTTAGTTATGTTATTGTCCCGATACTACAACGCAGACGTAAGAATCGTTTCAGGCGCAAAAAGCAGACGTAAAATAGTAGAGGTAGGAGAGACATGAATATACGGGACGGTAAGTTAGGCTGGCTGATCCTGGGTCTGATTTCCATTGCGCTGTTAGTGTATATGTTATTCAGTTTCTGTGATGTGATAATTTATGGGATTTTCGTTTACTACGTTGCGAGACCGGTATACCGCGGATTTGTCAAGAGATACAAATACGAGCGTGTGGGTGCTTTCTGTTCGTTATTCTTTATTGCTCTGCCTCTAGTCATTATATGCATTTATGCATTGAGTACTGCATATATTGAATTGAGTAGATTTTTGGTACATACCGATTTTGGGTACACGAGTTATGTGAATGAAATCGTAAAAGACGTTAAAGAGATTGCAAGTAGCATAAACCTGGCTGATATTTCTCATTTGATCACTCTGGGCGATAACTGGAGTGTATTCATAACACAAATAACCTCTTTTTCGGGCACAATGTCCCCGTATTTCAGTATCCCGCTCAAGTTGTTCCTTACGTTCGTAATAGCATATTATCTGCTGAAGGATGGGGCTAAACTCATGGCATGGATAACAGATACATTCCTCGGTGGCAAAACAGAGCTAGCAAAGAAGTTCTTTGACGATGCCGATTCGGCCCTTTACCAGGTATACGTCGGTAATATCCTGACGGCGATTTTAACCGCCTTAGTTGCTGTTGTAACTTTCTATCTTCTTAATCTCGTTGCACCACCTCAGTTGTTGGTACCATATCCTATCCTGTTTGGAATACTGTGCGGAATCGGGATCTTCATACCGATTGTCGGGGTGAAATTGATCTGGATTCCGTTGACTATCTATCTAGGTGTTCAGGCATATCTAAATGGTATTCTTCTCACGTCATGGTGGTTCATTCTGTTATTCATTGTTGTTATGTTTCTTGTGGTGGACTCTGTGCCTGAATACGCTCTGAGACCGTACATAAGCAAAAAACACGTGCATGTTGGTGCCTTACTCCTAGCATACATCTTTGGTGTAACTATCTTTGGTTTTCTGGGTCTGTTCTTAGGGCCGATGATCTTGATAATAGCAACAAGTTTCATGAAGATCGTTCTGCCAGAGCTGAGAGGGTAGTGTCTGAAATGGAGAAAGAAGTAAAATCATGTCATGCGGGGGGAGGGATTCGAACCCACGTATCCCTACGGAACAGGATCTTAAGTCCTGCGCCTTTGTCCAGCTCGGCTACCCCCGCTTTGCTTAAGTTTATCTAATTTCTTGTATATATAGGATATTCTTCTATTAACTGTTTTCACCTACTCATTCCTCTCGTTTCGCTTCGATGAAGAGGTCAGGTTTTTCCGCGATGACAGTGACCGTGGTTATGGACCTTTCCAAGCTCCAAGCTGCCGAAGCTCGCACCACTTATCCCGAATGCACTTGCTGTACTGATACTAAATAGGATACACAGAAGTAATACAAATGCTGTTTTTTTTATTGTTTCTTTTCACTTTATTATTTTTTGTTAAAAATAAAAAAATCGTTCGGTATTTCAAAAAATACACCACGATGTTATGGCTGACGTGTTGCGGGCGTGAATATTAGTTCTACACTACCTAAATAATCGGCGCCAGGTTGGTCTGTAGGCACGAATAGCTTCGTGTGGAACTCTTTAGTCTTCTCCGAGAGCACTACATCTATCTCCATAGCGTCTCCGTTATTATTTAATGTTACATTATTTATCTTGAAGTGCTCCGCTGCTATTACCGACCCGCCTGTAAAACCGTATATACCACCGTCTTCTGTTAAAAAGTTTGCACTCATCATTGCATCCATATCTCCATCGTTGGCCACATCAAATGAGTGCATTTCTGTCACATCTTCTGGTGACATATTTCCGAAATCTGTATCGTGTATCGTCTCAATATGTACATCGAGGGCGCGAACATCCACCGTAAACACCAACTCTTCAGCAGGCTGAGCTCCCACCATAGACACTGCACCTGCTGCGAACATTGCAATTGCCAATGCCGCTGCCAATCCAACCGCTATTTTTTTTCCTGTTTTCATTTTTTCTATATCACCACCTAAATTTTTTTAATTTCCACCTCTCTTACCTCAAAAGGTAGACCAACGGTTCAACTAATCCCTTTCTTACAATCGTTCTCAATCCCTCATTATCCCTTATCAGATCTGCAATCGGTGGGCTTGTGCTGTAATATATGTCAGTGAATACTCTCCCGAGTTGGTTTGTCATCAGATATTCATCTCGGAAATCTCTTAGGACATCTATATCTTCATGTAAGGACGTTCCATAAGCAGCAGTTGCGATGAAACAGCCATGGCATTGCCATTCATTCTCCAGACAGTTGTTATCTTCGTCTAATTCGTCCACGATCTCGAAATTGTCTGCGCATACCTTTATGATGTCTGATCCGTCCGTACACGAGATAACGGCATCGAAAGTATCATTGTATGTCTCATTAGGCAGCAGATCCACGAGCACAGGCTTATGTTCTACCGCAGTGCCGTCAACGTATAGTGTGGTGTTATGACCTGCTAGAGCAATCGCAGTGCCTTTGTTGTGTATGACGTAAGTGACGTTGTAACTGTTTTCACCTACCCATTCCTCGCATTTCGTTTCGATGAAGAGGTCAGGCTTTATGACTGTGACCTTATAATCAATAGCTTGAGACGGGATGTCAAGGCTAAGACAAAGGGAGACTAAGAGGAAGACCGAGATTACAGCTATTTTTTTTGCATTCATGTTCTATCA
>PRCZ01000031.1 GCA_009903405.1 Candidatus Methanophaga sp. AG-394-G06 | reverse complement strand
TACCATCGCACAACTGGTTTTGACACATCATTAAAATACGCTCCGGGGAGCCTTTTACGTAGATTACATTTTCTGATTCCCCTTCGTGCATTGTGGCCATATACTGCTGCTCGGCTGCAAAAGGTATCTCATCCAATTTGATAGTGTCTGCGGAAATACCAGCTTTGCGTGCTGAGACTACTAAGGCACCTTCCGTGGGATCGCCTACAATGTTATATCCTTCTCCATCTCTATTTTCTGCGAGAGTGGCATTGTTGCACATGTAACCTGCTTTCAACGTTTCAATCAGCTCCTCACTCTCTTGCTCCGGATTAATTGCTCTATCCCTTATAAAGAACTCACCCTGAGGTTCATAACCTACGCCAGTTACTTTGTATTCCTTCCCACCGCAGTAGACTCGCGATACGGCCATCTGATTTCTGGTGAGTGTGCCTGTTTTATCACTGCAGATGACAGAGGTACAGCCAAGTGTTTCCGCCGCGGGTAATCTCTTTATAAGCGCATTTTTACGTGCCATTGCTGTTACGCCAAAGGCTAAGGTTATGGTCACTATTGCGGGCAAGCCCTCAGGAATCGCAGCAACCGCTAAAGAAACAGAAGCAAGAAACGACCACTCGAGTGGAAAACCAAATAATACCGCTACTATAAAGTTAAGAGCGGCAATTGAGAGAATTGCGATAATCAAAAATCTGGTGAAGTCCGCCATTTTCCTCATTAGTGGCGTGGTGATTTCTTGTGTCTCTTTCATAAGTTTTGCGATTTTCCCTATCTCCGCCTGCTCACCGGTCCCCACTACAATACCCTGACCAGAGCCCCGAGTAATGAAAGTGCCACTGAAAGCCATGCAATGCTGGTCTGCGGGCGATAAATCAGGCATCGAGATAGCTTCAACATTCTTTTTCACGGGCACTGATTCGCCGGTAAGTGTAGCTTCATCTGCATTCATGTTCTTTGCATAGAACAGTCGCAGGTCCGCCGGCACCCTGTCACCCTCCTCCAATAGGACTACGTCACCGGGAACCAATTCATGTGCAGATATAACATTCTTCTCTCCGTCTCTAAACACTGTACATTCCGGCGCCATCATTTTTTTCAGCGCCTCAGCCGAAGCTTCTGCTTTTCCTTCCTGGATGAACCCTATTATCGTATTAGCAAAGACCACTGCCAGAATAACCGCAGTATCCATCCACATATCCAGAACTGAAGTAACGAGTGCGGATACGAGCAAGACGTAGATTAAAGAACTGTGGAACTGCATCAAGAATCGTTTGATTACACTTCGTTTCTTGAACTTCAGCTCGTTATAACCATATTTCTCCAGCCTCGCCCTTGACTCGCCGGTGCTGAGCCCCGCAGTGCCGGACTCTAAGGCGTCAAAAGCATCTTCTACTGATTTTTGATACCAACTTTTATCCTTCTGCAATGCTTGCCCCTCCAACTACAAAATATGGTAGTATATTATAGCAGATATAATAGATTTTCAGGCTATACCGTAGTGACCATCATCGTCAAGTTTATCTTTACATGCTACAATAATAAGCAAACATAAAGTATCCCTAGGGGCACATTTCCGTAAACTTAAAGGCAGGGCAAAACCAAAGTTGAGGGGGTGAGCTAGCAAGCGAAAACATATAATTATCTTTTATAGATAATGTAATTGCCATGCGTGACAAATTTTTCAATCCTGAGAGTATAGTAGTAGTAGGAGCAACACCTAAGGGAGGAAAAGTTGGAAATACTCTTCTTAAGAACATAATCTCGTTTCAGGGAAAAGCGAAAGCGAGCGTGAGAATTTCCGCGGTAAATCCCAAATACGAGAAAATTTTGGATGCCAAGTGCTATCCCTCAGTTCTTCAAATCGAAGAAGGAGTAAATCTGGCTGTTATAGCTGTTCCCGCCATAAGTGTTCCGGAAGTCCTTGAGCAATGTGGGGAAAGAGGGATAAAAAACGTAGTTGTTATCTCCGCAGGATTTAAAGAGGCAGGGCGAGAAGGTGCTGTGCTCGAATCTGAACTTGTCCGAATAAGTGATAAATACGACTTAAGTGTGGTTGGTCCAAACTGTTTGGGGATAATAAACACGCATGCAGGCTTAAATGCAACTTTCGGTAAAGCCACACCACCAAAGGGTAATATCGCGTTCTTAAGTCAATCCGGGGCTTTCGCATTAGCCGTTATTGACTGGTCAAAAGCGGCGAATGTGGGTTTTAGTAAGGTGGTCTCCTTAGGTAACAAAGCGGTTCTCGACGAATGCGACTTTATCGAATACCTGGCTACGGACGATGAAACGGCAGTAATAACGCTGTATCTCGAGGACATAAGAGAAGGAAGGAGATTTATGGATGTTGTGAGACATGTCACGAAAACAAAGCCGGTGGTTGTGATGAAAAGCGGGAGAACAGAGGCAGGAGCAAAAGCTGCTTCGAGCCATACCGGGAGCATAGCAGGCAGTTCAGAAGCTTTCAGCACGGCATTTCAGCAAGCCGGAGTGGTCGAAGTGAATTCGATAGAGGATTTGTTTGATTTCTCGCTCACCCTATCGAGAATTCGTGACGTAAATGGCGGAATAGCGATTGTAACTAATTCAGGTGGTCCGGGTGTTATGGCTGCCGATGCAATAGAAGAATATGGGCTTGAACTTGCTCCTTTTGATAGAGAAACGATGGAAAAACTCCGTGATTTGCATGTTGCAAATTTTTATAATCCCGTTGATGTGATGGGGGATGCAGATGCGGAAAAATTCAAAAACGCTCTTGGTGTCGTGTCAGCCGATGAAAACGTAGGTGCAATAATCGCCATACTTTCTCCCACTGCGCCGATAGAATTCGATAAAGCAGGGGATTATGTTCTGGAATTAAACGATAAGAAGCCGATTATTCCGGTGTTTATGGGTGGTGAGACGGTCATGCAACCGTTGGAGCGGTTTAAAAAGCACGGAATCACAAACTACTTCGACCCTGTACGGGCGGTAAAAGCACTCTGCGCAGTCGATAAATATCGTGAGAGCAGGGAGAAAGTATCTGCTCCACCACCTTACTCCAAAGTTGATAGGAAAGCCATTGAGAAGTTGATAGAACTCCGAGAGAGAAAAGAGGCAAAAATGGGTATAGGTGTTGATGGATTTAAAGTGTTAGAAGCCTATGGAATACCCGCGCCTTCGTACGGTAAAGCAGAAACGGCAGAAGAAGCACTTGAAATCGCAGACAGGATAGGCTATCCCGTGAGTATGAAAATTGTTTCCCCTGATATAGTTCATAAAACGGACGTGGGTTGTGTAAATCTGAACGTGAGAAGAGAAGAGGTAAAAGAAACGTTTTTTAAAATCATGCACCGGGCTGAGAAATACACAAGTGCAAGGCGAATAGAGGGGATTCTTGTTCAGCAGATGATCGAAGGCGGGAAGGAGGTAATCGTTGGTATGAAGCGAGACGTGCATTTTGGACCTTTGATAATGTTCGGACTGGGTGGGATTTATGTTGAGGTCTTCAAAGACGTTTCGTTCAGGATTGCACCACTAAGTAAGGAAGATGCAATAGAAATGATTAAAAGTGTTAAGGCATATAGGATATTGAGGGGTGTAAGAGGAGAGCCGATGTCAGATATAAATTCGTTGGTGGATGTTTTGCTCAGATTTTCACAAATTAGTATGGACTTCCCCGAGATACTTGAAGCGGATTTAAATCCAATTAAGGTCTTTGGGCACGGTAAAGGTTGTTATGCAATAGATTTTAAAATGATTATGGGAGAGCGGAAATGAAAAGCCTACTTGTATCATCCATAGAGAAGTATTCAGGAAAGAGCGCGTTGATAATAGCTCTGGGGCTAATACTGCGTGAAAAAGGATTTAAAGTCGGCTATTTCAAACCTTTTTGCGTGGGCACCACCCGGATAAGCAACGAATTAGTTGATGAAGACGCATATAATACTGCGAGCGTGTTGAATACCGGAGACGATATGGAAGACGTTTGCCCGGTCAAGCTTGACAGACCTTATGCGGAATTTGTTTGTTCCGCGGACCCAGTAGCGTTAAAGAAAAGAGTTATGAATTCATATAAGAGACTATCAGAGGGTAAGGATGTTGTCCTTGTGGAGGGTGCAGTTGAGTATAAAGTTGGAAGAGCGCTGGGTCTCAGTGATCTGGACGTTTCATCCATGCTGGATTTAGAGATTCTCATGGTGGTGAAATACACGAGCGATTTCGTCATTGACGGGATTCTTACTGCAAGAGAACTTTTTGGAGAACGGCTAAAGTTCGTTCTGTTCAATCAACTCGCGGGCTACAAGAAGGCGTACGTCAAGGATATCGCTGAAAGATTCTTAAAACGGAACGGAATGGAAATGCTTGGTACGCTGCCTTACGACCCTCTACTTGCCGGCTTGTTTGTCAGTGAACTTGGTGAGGCACTGAATGGCGAATGGCTCGTTAAGCCAAAGGAAGATGTAATTATCGAGGAGTTCTTGATAGGTGCGATGTCCCCTCCATCAGCATTGAAATATCTCAGGCGTGTGAGGCAAGCGGCATTGATAACCGGTGGAGACCGGGCAGATTTGCAAAATCTCGCACTGGAGACGGGGAATATAAAGTGCCTTCTGCTGACCGGGCATTTAGAACCGCCGGGAACGATGCTTGGAAAAGCAGAAGAGAAAGGCATTCCGGTTATCATGGTTACGGATGACACACTCAAGACGATGGAGAAGGTGGATTCGGTATTTGGGAAGGCGAGGATAAAGGGCGATGTGAAGATAAGAAGGATTAAAGAGCTTGTTGAACAGCTTATTGATTTAAAACCTCTGGAGGTATTAAAAAGAAAATGAAGTGGTCTTACCGAATTGGCAGTATCGGTGGAATACCTATAAAGCTGCACCTCTCTTTTCTTATAATACTACTAATTTTTATCTGGGTTTTTGCGGTTAATGATATTAAAATATTCGGTATAATCTTGGGTTTTGGAGGCTTAAATATTTCGATCTGGCTAAAGTACCTGTTGAGCGCCATTGTGTCTGTTCTTTTTTTCACCACTCTGCTCTTTCACGAGCTCAGTCACTCCTTCGTGGCAAGGCGTTATGGGACAAAAATACGGAGCATCACCCTGTTCGTACTCGGTGGCATGGCACAGATGGAAGAGATACCCAAAGAGCCACGAAAGGAAGCAAAAGTTTCGGCTGCTGGTCCCGCCTTCAGCCTGTGTATCGGCGCCCTTGCCTCTGCTATTTACTACATCTTCGGTCCGGTAAATCTGGCGGCGTCAGGAGCGACACTCAAGGATGCTGCCCTCATAGTCGTGGGTATAATCGCATTTTACAACGTAATCCTTGGTCTCTTCAATCTTATTCCCGCTTTTCCCATGGATGGAGGAAGGATATTGCGTGCTTTGTTCGCTACGCGTATGTCATATATAGATGCGACAAAGAAGGCAGTTGTGGTGGGTAAGAGCTTTGCATTTGCTATGGGTCTTTTCGGGTTACTAACATTGCCCGGGGGAGTATGGTTAATACTCATAGCCATCTTCATCTACTTTGGTGCTTCGGGAGAAGAGCGGGCAACGATCATTTCGGTCACTCTGGAAGGCGTTAAGGCCCGGGATGTTATGACCGCAGTCCCGAATGTTGTCTACGTGCCTCCAGACATGACGCTCAATCACTTGGTAGATGTAATGTTTAGAACCAAACACATAGGCTATCCGGTGCAAGAAGAACAGAGTTCTCCGGTACTTGGTGTGATAACCTTTGGAGACATTCGACAGATACCTGCCTCGAAGCGAGACACTACCAGGGTCGAGGAGGTTATGAAAAGAGAGATAATCACAATCGGACCGGATGCGGATGCCTCCGATGCTCTTATATTAATGTCCACCAAAAACGTAGGTCGCTTGATTGTTATGAAAGGAGGACAGATGGAAGGTATCATTTCCAGGACCGACCTCCTGAGGGAAATCAAGTTCCTGGGCAAAGAATAGAGTTGACCTTGAAACCCTTTGAGATAGTTACTTTGAAGCTCAATATCTTGTTTAATCAAAGGGTTAGGTTTAAATTTGCTATAACTTCTTCCCCAGAGCGTTTAATAGTGAAGCCCATTTTTTCGCATAATTGGATCATCACACTATTTTCAGGAAGAATTATTCCGTAAATACTATCAAGATTTTTTTCATTTGCTATCTCGATAAGCAGATCTATTAGTTTTGTTCCTAAACCTTTCCCTTGATATTCATCAGTTACAACAACTGCAAATTCTCCTCGCTTTCTGCCCGGTTCCAAAATTAATCGGCTCACTCCGATCTCTTTCTTTTTTTCACCTTCGCGAACCTCCGCTATGATGGCCATTTCCCTATCGTAATCTATGTTGCAAAAGCGAACTAAATCCTTGTGAGATAACTCCTTAATTATACCGAAAAATCTAAACCTGCTTGTCTCATTAGATAACCCTTTAATCAATTTATGTTCTATCTGCTCGTCTTCAGGCCTAATGGGCCTGAGTATCACCTCAGTTCCATCTTTAAGCCGCCACGGAACAACGTACTTTATTGGGTAGGGTAGGATAGCTAAGTGCGTATAGCGATCCGTAATTTTAAGAGCTTCGGGATCTAGCACCATCCTGGCGTCAAGAGCATAAATCGTATCTTTTGAAGCAGCAAGCGGATTTATCTCCATTTCAGCAATTTCAGGGAAATCTACGATCAGATTTGAGAATTTCACCACAACCTCTTCTAAAACCCTCATATCTATGGGGGACACGTTCCTTAAACCCTTGGAAAGCGCTCGATATATCTTCGTTTCCTCCATCATTCTTCGAGCTAGGGTTTGATTTAAAGGAGGGAGCGCTATCGAAAAATCCCGGAAGTACTCTACGCCTGTCCCTCCATGACCAAACAATATTACAGCTCCAAAATCTCTATCTTTTCTTGCTCCAAGAATTAACTCATAATCAAATTTTTTCATCTTTTGAACGTAAACGCCATATATCTTGGCATAGGGCGCAGCTTTCTGGACGGATTCTATGAGATTTTGGTATTGGGTTCTAAGTGTATCCTCTGAGTTAACGCCTAGGATTACTCCACCAATATCTATTTTATGTACTATATCTGGCGACACGACCTTGAGCACAACAGGAAATCCAACTCGAGAAGCAGCCATAGCTGCTTCGTCCACGTTCTTGACAAGGTAACTTTCTGCTCTAGGAACTCCGTAAGCATCCAGGAATTTATCTACCTCGTCCTGGGTTAAAACGGTCCTTCCGTCTCCAACAACTTTTTGTATCATGAGCTTTAGGTGGCTCTTAGGAGGAGAAAGATCTACGGGTAGTTCTTCCGGGGTTTCGTATAGAAGTTCAAGGTTTCGCTTATACTTATACATGTACATATAAGTTCTAACAGCTTTTTCTGGAGTTGAAAACGTGGGTATATTATGAGCATAGAAAAGTTTCCTTGCTCCCTCTACTCCTTTTTCGCCCATCCATACAGTTAGGATTGGTATAAGTTTCTTTTCTGCTATTTTTATAACCTTTTTAGCTAAATCTCTTGGTTGTGCTGTCCCTTGAGGTGTATAAATCACTATGATGCCATCAACCTCCGGATCGCGTATGCAGGCCCTTATAGTTTTATCGTACCTTTCGACATCTGCATCTCCTAATATATCTATCGGGTTCCCATTGCTCCAGTATGGTGGAAGGAATTTCCCCAAGGTCATTTTCAATTCATCCGAAAGTTCAACTATTTCTCCTCCGTTATCAATAACGGAATCGGTAGCCATAACGCCGGGTCCACCGCCGTTAGAGATGATGGCTAAGCGTGGCCCTGCTGGGAGATACCTCGAATCTAAAACACTCGCGCAATTGAAGAGATTTTCAATTTCATCCACGTGCACTGCACCTCCCCTCTTAAACGCAGCAGCGTAAACCTCATAATTCCCCGCCAATGCACCCGTATGGGATCGTGCAGCCTTGGCACTTTCCAAGTATTTTCCGGGCTTAAGGACAATGATCGGTTTAGTTCTCGCGAATCCCTTGGTTGCGCTAATGAATTTCCTCGCAGAACCTACCCCCTCCATATAAATGACTATGCTCCTCGTGTAAGGGTCTCTTCCAAGATAATCTATTAAATCCCCAAAATCGATATTCAACATGGAACCCAAAGAAGCGAACATGCTAAAGCCTACATGAGTGCTTACCGCCCAATCTAATATTGCAGTGCCTAAAGCACCGCTCTGCGAGATGAAGGCGATTTCACCGGGTTTTGGGTTATTTCTCAAAAAGGTTGCGTTAAGACCAGCGTGAGGTCTGACGAATCCAAGACAATTAGGGCCAAGTATTCGGAGACCATGTTTCTCCTGAAATTGGTTTATTTCATCTTCTAACCTTTCGCCTTCTTCTCCTATTTCTCTAAAGCCCGCTGAAATTATAACAGCTCCATCAACACCACTTTGACCACATTCGTTGACTATCTCAGGCACAGTTTTAGCTGGAGTTGCTATAACTGCTAAATCAATATGTTCTGGTACTTCTGTTATGCTTGGAAAACACTTTAGCCCCAAAACGGTTTCTCTGTTTGGGTTAACTGCGTACACTTTTCTCATATCCTTGCCTAAAAGGAGATTCTTCGTTAATTGTCGTCCAATGGTACCTTCTCGATCGGTTGCACCAATCACTGCTACACTCTTTGGATTAAACAGGTTTTCTATTCGGTACATTTTCATCCTAACAACACTATTTATTAAATATGTCTGCAAATACATAAGTAGTTCCCACTTTTAGCCAATATAATAGATTTTCAGGCTATACCGTAGCGTCCCTCATCGTCAAGTTTATCTTTACCTACTACATTAGTAACCAAACGTAAAGTATCTTCCATAGATGACATGCTTTAATATCAAGATTTTAAAAGAATAAGGGATAAAGAATGGCAGGGATGGAAGAGTTTAGCGCAAAAGAGCTGAAATACATACCGAGATGGGTGTTCTGGAGTATAATAATAGGTATAGTGGCAGGACTCGGAGCATTTGCCTTTTATCTGTTGCTACAAATATCAAATGATTTTTTCTTGGGTTATCTCGCCGGGTTTCAGCTTGCTTCTCCGGCTGGTGAGCCGGATATACACCTTCTCCCTCTAGCCACTGCACCATTCCGTTTATGGGTGCTTGCACTGATTCCCGCACTTGGAGGGCTTATCGCCGGATTGATTATCTATACATTCTCCCCTGAAGCAGAGGGCGATGGAACAGATGCGGTGATTGATGCATTTCACAACAAAAGAGGAGAGATAAGAAGAAGTGTGCCTCTGATCAAGACGATCGCCTCGGCCATCTCTATTGGCTCAGGCGGAAGTGCGGGAAGGGAGGGTCCGATTTCGCAGATAGGAGGCGGATTTGGATCTCTCATCGCTTCTCGGTTGAAGTTTAGCGAAAGGGAGAGGAGGATGATGATGATTTGTGGTGCTGCTGCGGGCATCGGAGCGATATTTAAAGCACCGCTTGGAGGTGCTTTGTTCGGCATAGAAATGCTATATAAGCGCGATTTTGAGATGGAATCCATGATTCCCGCGGTCGTCTCGTCGGTAGTTGGATACGCGGTATTCTGCTCTTTTCCATTTATCGGTTGGGAGCCCATATTTGATACTTCGCCTTATATCTTCACACAGCCTCGTGAACTGATTTTTTTTGCGATTTTGGGTATTGCATGCGCAGCCTTGGGCATTTTCTATATTAAAGTATTCTATGCGACACGGAATATGTTCAATGGATTAGCGATTCCGAATCATCTAAAACCTGCTGTTGGTGGTGTTTTGGTTGGCGTTCTCGCATTACTAATTGGCTACTGGAACCCCCAAGCGTTGGATGGGATACTTGGCATGGGATACGGCGCCATTCAGACAACCCTGGATATGACCGCCACAGGTGTTGACTTGCCACTATTTGAATTGGTGGAACTAACACTTATCGTTGCTATTGTAAAGATATTTGCTACCTCGTTTACTATAGGTTCAGGAGGAAGTGGCGGTGTTTTTGCACCTTCATTAGTTATAGGGGCAATGCTAGGTGGGCTGTTTGCGGGGGTATCACACTTTTTCTTCCCCGAAATAATAGCGGGGCCAACGATGTCAGCTTTTGTGCTTGTAGGAATGGCTGCTTTTTTTGCTGGTGCGGCGAAAGTGCCTATTGCAGCAATATTAATGATCTCTGAGATGGCGGGTAGTTACAGTCTGCTGGTGCCGTTGATGCTCACTTCGGTAGTGGCTTATGCGCTTTCCGGTGGATGGACAATATACGAGAAACAAGTAAAAACGAGAAAGGAATCGCCCGCACATAGACGTGAATTCATGGTGGATTTACTCGAAGGGATAAGGGTAAAAGACGCATATATAGAGGATGTGCAGACAATTTCGGCAGATACAACAGTGAAAGAAGCACTTTATTTCGTTGATAGAACCGGACATATAGCCTATCCAGTCGTGGATAATGAGGGTAGGCTGGTAGGAATAACGACCTTAATGGACTTGGAAAAGCAAAGAGAAGAAGGGTCGGTTTATCGAAAAGTACGCCTAATGTGCACAAAGGAAGTGCTCGTAGCATATCCGGACGAGTTTCTGGAAGATGCACTGCATAAAATGGACATATACCATGTGGGTAGATTGCCAGTGGTAAAGGGGCGAAGTGAAGAAGAGAATAAAGAACTAGTAGGAATAATAAGCAGGGCCGATATAATAAGGGAGCACTGCCGCAGGTGGTCGCTTATTAAAGGTGGGTCGTCATTGTGACTGCAACATTTATATTGCAGAAGGTACCTCTTGTTATTGTATTCAATTTTATGAAAGGTGTAAAATATAAGGAAAAGGAAAGATGACAATAAAGGAAGAGTTACCGCCGGGAGAAGTGCCGCCAGAGGAAATCCAGGAAGCGAATGCTATTGTTTCCTTCACTTTTTCTGACATGTTCAAATCAATCTTAGGCCCTCGTGGCTCGAAGAAACTGATCACCAGTGGAGCAACAAAAATAGATGCTGCGGACCTTGTAACCAGTAATGCATACAGCATAGTAAAAGAATTAGAATATAAGCATCCGGCTGCTGATATATTGATTAACGCTGGATTAACTCAGGGTGAGCGAGTTGGCGATGGCGTATCTACTGTTATGGCGCTAATAGGTGAGTTCGTCTGGCGTGGCTACGAACTGAAAAAGTTGGGCATACATCAAAATGTGGTTATAAGTGGCTATTCTATGGCACTGGAGCGTACAAAAGAAATCCTTAATGAGCTCGCTTCTACGGTGAACATAACCAATAGCGATGTTTATTTGAAGCAAGTGGCGAAGACAGCCTTGAAGAGAAGTGCTTACGGTGGCGAGGATAATTTAGCTGATGCAATAGTGAAAAGCATAAAACGGTTAAGCGAAAGTGGCGAAATAGATGTGGATGATGTCGCAATAGAGACAAACAAAGGCGGAAGAGTAGTAGATACGCGATTTTACGAAGGCGTTGTTATAGACCGGGATATTCTGGATGCGCTTCCAACAGAGAAGGAGAATGCAAAGATAGCTTTACTTGATTTCCCTATTGAACATAAAGAGCCAAAAGTAAAGGGTAGGAAGGAGCTAAAAACCGGTACTGCAGCAAGGGAGCGAAGCAGCGCGGGCGACACACTCGGCGCACTCGATTTTCATGTTAAACTATCAAAGCCCTCTCATTTCAAGGAGTTCCGGGATGCAAGAACAAAGCTTTTCGATGATCTTATAGACTCTGTAATAGAGGCAGGTGCAGATGTGTATTGCTGTCGGTGGGGCGTGGATGACGATGCGCTGGATAAGTTCCGCCGAGCGGGCGTAATGCTAATAAAGAGGGTGAAGTTAACGGACTTGAAGCGGTTGGAGAAATCCACAGCCGGGAAGATAGTGCAAGATGTGAGTGATTTGGATGCGAGCAAATTTGGCTTTGCCGGCAAGGTGGTACAGCGACCAGTAGGAGGCGATAAATACGTCTTTTTCGAGCAATGCCCGTATACAAAATCTTCCACGATAATTATAAGAGGTGCATTTCTCCGGATTCTGGAGGGTATGGTAGGCGATATAAAAAGCGCTTTGTACGCGGTTGCGCTCTTATTTGACGATAATAGGGTGGTGCCAGGAGGCGGTGCGGTGGAGATCGAATGTGCTACACAGTTAAGGAAATTTGCAATGAGTATAGCAAGCAAGGAGCAAATGGTAGTAGATGCTTTTGCGGATGCTTTGGAGTCTATACCGCGGGCGATAGCGAAGAATAGTGGAATGGTCCAGCTTGATACACTTGCAGAGCTAAGAGCTGAGCACTATGCAGGTAACATCAATTTAGGGATTTCTGGCATGGACAAGAAAGTGAAGGATATGATGGATGAGGGGATAATAGACCCAATGCAGGTGAAACTGCAGGCTATTATCACTGCTACAGGTGCTGCGATCGGAATGATAAAGATAGATGATTTGCATATAGCAAAGAACGCAGTGACGGAAGAGGCGAATAATCCGGAAGCTCAGGTCGCCGGCAGAACGCGAGATCTAATAGAAACAGAGCAGCAGTCTTCGGGTTTCCAAATGTCCGGCGGGCGATTGAAATACGGTAGAACGGGCGAGAAACATCCGAAGTCAGTATATAGGAAGGATTGACCGTCGTCCGCTATACGGTCTAACGGGAGTGATTTGTCATTGTATATAAAGTATAACTTCTGCCTATTTAAGACGCAGATTTACACGGATTTAATTTCTTCTGCGTTAATCAGTGTTAATCTGTGTCAATAATTAATTTTAGTTGAATATTATGCTTTCTTGCCGCGGAGATCGCCGAGGATGCAGAGTTTAAGAGCGTTCCAATCTCCACTTGGATTTTCTAATGCCTCTGCGCTCTCTGCGCACTCTGCGATAAAACTTGGTTGTATAGTGATTCCACTGGGAAATTCGACAGTGCATCCCTTTTATTAGCTACCGCAAGTCCACTATCTCCGATACCTCCGGCCCCGTTGAGATTAACTTTACTGGTACTCGTGTGTCATGCTCAACCTTAGCAACAAAATCCTTCACCTCTTTGCTCAACTCTTCGTATTCTGTCGCACCCTTGCATGACGGGTCTAACCGATCCACACCGCTCAATGCCACTATGGTCGCCCCATTTATCATCGCTGAGTAAGCAGCCATCTCCGCATCCCACTCGCCTATTCGCCTCTTCCGCTTTGTAACAGTGCCATACTCTTCGATATGCAACTCAGCCGCTCTTTCTTCTTTCATCTGTGTTCCAAATGGACCTTCGCCCACTCGCGTTGGAAATGACTTGAATACAACTATTACATCATCTACTCGTGTAGGTCCAATGCCCACATCAGCAGCCATCTGAGATGCGGTCGTATCTTTAGAAGTAACGAATGGATAAGTCCCATAGAGCAAAGAGATACCAAAACCTTGCGTCCCTTCTATCAGCACGCCTTTACCACGGTCAAGCGCCGTGTTTATCTCCATAGGCACATCACAAATGAATTCCGCCAGCTCTTTTGCGTCTTTCGCTTGTCTCGCCGTTCGATACGCTCTTGCTGCATTCGCAGGTCCACAGCCACTGCCCGTGGATCCAATTTTGTCCTTCAGGTTGCTATCTTTTTTGTCCTCATCGATATGTTTCTGTTCTATTATCACGCTTCTTCTATCCACACCTACTCGCCCCTTTAACCCGAAGGAAGATACTTCCTCTTTTAGCACACTTGGATTAACCAATACGCCAGCACCGATAAGAAGCCGTGCAGGTTCATATATGAACCCGGAAGGCACCATCCTCAAAGCATATTTCTTGTCTTCTACTACAACAGTATGCCCTGCATTGGGACCTACACCGCCTCTCGCTACTACTTCTGGCTTGTCATGTCTTGCAAGATACGCGATTATCTTGCCTTTTCCTTCATCACCAAAAAATCCCCCTACTAATATTGTTGATGGCATGGTTATTACAAACCTTTTCTTAAAAAGAAAAGCTTTACCAAAAGAACATTTGTGTTTTTCTTTTAGCACAGGCTAAATTTTCTTTTTGTAAAAAAGAAAAAGTGTTGTGT
>PRCZ01000030.1 GCA_009903405.1 Candidatus Methanophaga sp. AG-394-G06 | reverse complement strand
GCTGCGGAAGCAGTTCCAATGCTTAGGAATACCAATACTGCGAATAGAGCCACAACTAATACTGCCTTTCGCTTTCCAAAATTCACTCTTTTTTCCTTTCTCATCTTTTTCATCTTTTCACCTCCTAATTTTTTTGGGCATTTATATAGCGCCCCTACTCGGCGCTTTCCTTCTTCGCTTTTTCGCCCCCTCATGGATTCGCACCACGCAAGGGACCTCTTTTATATTTTCTTGTTTTTTCCTGCCTTTCCCATACATAGTCCTCCCTTTATCTTTACATCCCTCCCTTTTGGAGATGCAACCTAATTATTATTCTTAAAGTTAGGTACATAAATAACACTTCCTAATAAAATTAGATATAAAAGCAATATCCAAAATTTATTCGGTTTCTTAGATAAAACGTATTTGTATAGCAGATTTAAAAAACCACGAGATTCCACAAGATTAACACAAGAAATTTGGATTGATATATGATAAAGTAGCCTATTGTGTACTGAAATCAGGTTACTATCATTCATATTCTCGTGAGAATCTGTGTAATCTTGTGGTTAGCTAAACAATTACATTATGCTTTCTTGAAAATCCGCACGTCACAGATGTAAGCGGTTGTGGAGAAAACATCATGCAAATGTTATGCCAAATCCGCCTTGCCCTGACTCATCCATCGCGGAAACATTTGTTCCCTCGACAATAACATTCATATAATGCGGGAGGATATTTTCTGTGACATTATAATCCCCTCTCAGATAACCATAAGAGCTTATTTCCGGGTGTGTGGTATTGCAATCATCAAAGGTAAAATCAAGCCTTGTTATGTTCCCTGTGCCCCTTAATATTACAAGGGTATCTTTATACTGCTCTGGCTTGACTGACCATGTTTCATTAAATAGTTCACCGGATATATTAACGGGATGATATTCAAGCTCAAATGTTTCATTTATTGTAACGCTATCAAGAGGAACATCGTCAAATTCCAGATATTCCACGCCATTTGCATGACCACTACCAAGTACGACTGCGACATACTCTATTGATGAGCCAAAGATATTAGCAGATAATCGCAATTTTTCACACTGAGAGAATGTTGGAATGAAGGTTACGTTTTCATATGTTGCATCAGGAGCATACTGGATATATAGGTCAGCATAGCCAATACCTTTTATATTCGAAGTCAGATCATTATAAGTTGAATTTTTCCCTTGTGCAATTGTTTCGATATGAAAATCTCCGACAAGATCTCCAACGCCAACAACCTTAGGGATTGTTTCATCTGTGACGTTTTCTTTTAGCTCGATATTTGCGCTCATTAATAAGCCAGAACCAGCGAGTAAATAGAGTCTATTCTCTGTATCATCAAAATATGGAGAAAGTTCCCAGGTTTGGTTATTCCAAACTGAGTGATTCTGGGGGTCTATTGTTGGGAAAAATTCTTCAGCAGTTGGGAAATAGTCAGCATCTAACTTCAATGATAAATTCCAATCATGAGAGACTCCAGAAATTGGTTCCGCGCCATTTACAACACCTATTATATTATCTGCCTGATAGTCTACTGTTGATTCTGATCCACAGATAGACGAATCTATGATCGCTTGCACCTTTTCACAATCAGAGAAAGTTGGGAGAAATGGTGTGTCTTCATATGATGTATCAGGAGCATACTGGACATATAGGTCAACATAGCCGACACCTCCCATATTTTTAGTAGTATACAGCAGGGGAAGTAGTTCAATTGAAATATCATTATAAGTTGAATTTTTTCCATGTGCTAATGTTTTGATATGAAAATGTCCAACAAGATCTCCAACACCAACAACCTTTGGGATTGTTTTATCTGTGGCGTTTTCTTTTAGTTCTATATTTAGTCTTGTTATCGAGCCAGAACCAGCGAGTAAATAGAGTCTATTCTCAGTATCATTAAAATAGGGAGCGGATTTCCATTTTTGGTCATATTCGACTCTATGGTATGATATTAAGAAATAATCCTTCAATTCTGCAAATGAACCATCCGCAGAGATATTTGTTCCTGTAAGATTAGACAGGTTACATACGCCATCAAAGGAAGCATTTAGATCTAAAGTGAGATTGATGGTATTATCCTCAATTGTAAAATTTACATATTCTGCATCGCTAAACATAGGAAACGAATTTGACACATTCGTTAGTATTATAGTCTTTGTTTCATTACCTCTAATGAATTCGCTGTCACTAGAATTTGCAGTTACTGCAACAGTACTCAGCACAAACATCAGTAAGCACCCTACGATAACCAAACCCACTATCTTTTTCATTTCTGTTACTACTATTAAATCCAGGCAGTATGAACATATATAACTTTCAATTAGTATACGCATTCTCGTTTTATTGCATATGTCCAAAAAGGAGGGTAATTGTTGTTTTGTTCCTTTTAAAACAATCTATAACTTCAACGTGATTCGTAGCTATGGAAAATCATATATAGTACCCCACCTCTCAACTATATTTAAGCGTCAATGAGTGGCGCTAAAAAAGAGGTGAAATAAAAAGATGAGAAGCGAAAAAAGAGTGAATTTTGGAAAGCGAAAGGCAGTAGTATTCGTGGCTCTATTCGCAGTATTGGTCTCTCTAAGCATTGGAACTGCTTCCGCAGCAACGCTTTGTGTTCATCCCGGCGAATCAATCCAGGATGCGATAGACGCGGCAAGTTCCAGCGACACGATTGAGGTGTACAGCGGAACATACTACGAGAATGTGGACGTGACCAAGCAGCTCGTGCTCCGTAGAGTGAATACAGACAAGGGGAAGCCGATCGTGGACGCAAGCGGCAATGGCAGTGCGATCATCTTGAGCGCAGATGGGATAGTGCTTGAGGGGTTCGAGGTGACAAACTCAACTGGTAGGCTAGGGCGAGGGGCAGGAATTAGGATAATGTCAGAAAATAACATCGTTAGAGACATTAACGCCACCAATAGCGACTACGGCATTATACTATACTTTTCCAGCAACAACACATTAAAAGATAATTTGATGTCAGGCAACGGCTACAACTTTGGTGTATGGGGTGCGAACGACAATGACATCGACACTAGCAACCTTGTAGATGGAAAGCCGATTTACTATCTTGTTGGTGCTTCTGACATGGTCATCGATTCGTCCTCAAATGCAGGCACAGTTTACTGCGTAGATTGCGATAGCATCACCGTAACAGGTCTAACCCTCACAAAAAACTCAGATGGCGTTTTTTTCCTCAACACCAGCAACTCAAGGATAGAGAATAACCAAATCAGTAGCAACCTCTTTGGCATCGGCCTCTACAAATCTACCAACAACACTGTTATAGACAACAAAGCCATCAACAATGGAGAGGGCATCAAGCTCTACAAATCTACCAACAACACTGTTATAGACAACAAAGCCAGCAACATTAATGGAACAGGCATCGGGATCTGGCTTTCCATGAACAACAGCATCACAGGCAACAATGCCAGCAACAATTCGGTAGGCATCAAGCTATTGTTTTCCAGCAATAACACCCTTACAGGCAACATCGCCAATTATAACAAGTTTAATGGAATCTTAATCGCCGAATCATCTGACAACACCATCACAGGCAACACCGTCAGCTACAACACCTATTATGGCATCTACCCCGTATATCCCAGCAGCAGAAAAACCTACAACCCTTACACAGGCGAGACCAACTTCAGCAACAACGAGCATAACGGCATCGACCTCTCAAATTCCGGCAACAACAAAATCTATCTCAATAATTTCATGAACAACCTAGAGAACGTTCATCCCGAGATCTCTGGCAACTTCTGGAACTCAACAGAGCCATTGACTTACCAGTACAACAACACGACTTTCACCAGTTATATGGGCAACTTCTGGAGCGATTACAAAGGTCCGGATGCAGATGACAACGGACTTGGAGATACATCTTACGTCATAGATTCTGACGAAGACCGCCATCCCCTTATGAGTCGGTTCGAGAACTACTCCGATATTTGTGCCAAGGTGTGGCACTAAAAGGTAGGTAAAATAAAAAGATGGAGGAAAGGGAAAAGAGGGGTTTGAAAATAATAGGAGGTGATATGGATGAAAAAGATATTGGCAATAAGTGCAGTAGCGATATTGGCTATATGCCTAGCCATTGTAGGTAATATCCCTTCCGGGGCAACTACAGTAGATAGTAATGGTAATTCCACCATCTCTGTTTATGGAAGTGGAATTATAGAAGCAGAGCCGGATGAGGCAAAAGTATGCCTGGGTGTGGAAACGCAATCGGAAAATGTAACGGACGCTTTGGAAGTGAATTCTGCGAAGATGGCTGCGGTAATCGAAGCGATGGAGGAGCTTGGTATTCCTAAAGCTAGTATTGAAACCACCTATTTTAGGATCAGGTCCGTTAGAGATTACGAAACGGATGATGATGAAATAGTAGGATATAAAGTGGATAACGAAGTAACAGTTGAACTCAGCGATTTAGATAGAATAGGAGAAGTTATCGAAGAAGCGATAAACGCAGGTGCTAACAAAGTGAGAAGGATAGAATTCGGGTTAAATGAAGATAAGAAGAAGGAATTGAAGAAAGAAGCAATAAAAGAAGCTTGTGTGGATGCAGACTCAAAAGCCGATGCGATAGCCAGTGGTTTAGGTCTTGAGGTTGTGAGGGTGTCTGCGGTAAAGGAGAGTGGCGTGTATGTAGAACAAGCATATCGAGCAGGCGGTTTTGACTATGAAATTCCAACTGCTGCTTCACTAGTAGAATTAGCTCCGCCAATCGAGCCAAAAGCGGTGGAAGTCCATGCTACCATTAATGTCGTCTACAAAAGCAGATGAATATGAAGAACCTCGTAAGTGGATGAGTAAAAAATAAAAGAGAAAGAGAGGGGGTGATGCTCGCCTCTTCTCTTTACATCTTTTTCATCTCCCTATTTAGGTTGAAGTCGAGAGTGAAAAAGACTTCAAAAAAAACTGCAGAAGCCATTTTTAGACTTGTTCCACTTTTTGGAACGCTTGTTCCACCATTCTATTATATGCTGTTCCATCCGAGATTTGTATGGGTGCTTTAACGTCGAAAGGCATGACGCCCTTTAAGCGGTGTTGTAAAAAGATGATGACAAAAACATAGATGAAATAATTGACCTCTGCGGAACACTGATTACAAATCAAAGAAAGCACAAACCTTAGTGTAAAAGGTGTGTTGTATTTGTTACATCTCTCCAGTAATGTTCACTATTCTCCCTAAAATAACTGACTCACCGCTTTTTGTTATAAATATTGCTGCATCTTGGATTGTCTTGTTATTATCTTTAATTTTTAGGTTTACAATGTACAAATCATTACCATATTCTTCTACATTGGCTAATTCTGCACTTAAACCTTGTGGCTCTAGAATATTCGTAGTAATATAAGTAAGTGCTTTATTACCAGCCTCTTCTTTAGATATTGCTGAGATATCTAATCCAACAAAAGCTGACAGAACTATACCACTGATTACGCCAACAACCAAACCTAAGAGCAAAACCACAGTAATATATTTCATTTTGTTCTTACCTTTTGTTCCCTGTTTGTTTTACTCAATCCCTTTGAGTACCCCCCCTCCATTGATTAGCTTCAAACCTACTACAATAGCAAGTGTAATACCCCCCATGAAGATACCCATATCGAGAAAAACTTTGGAGATTATCACAGCAGGAGGATAAGAAGAGAGAGGGGAATAGAGTTTAAAGGTGAAAGTATAAATTAGGTCTACGCAAATAACCAATGTTATCGCTATAAACCAGAATCTAAGCCTCTTAAGGAGTTCTTCTATTTGTTTGGATAGAAGCTCTCTCTTGATACTATCTCTCACCAGTATGCGGGTGTCTTTTGCTACTATAGAGATGATGAGTAATGTGCCAGCAATGCAAAGCACCACATTAATACCCGGTATAAACGCTTTACTTAACCTGTATGAGGAAAATAGGAAAACAAGTACTGTTGCCAGGAATAGTTCAGCCATAATCGTTGGGTTTAGCTTTAAAAACTCTTTTGCTTCCTTTGTTCCCCTCTTAGCCTTCCTCTCCCATGTCTTCATTGCTATCCAAGCACCAAGTATTACGATACCATACCAGATTGCTCCATCAAGTATTGCTAACAATAGCTTATTTGTGAGTGGAAAAGGAAACATCGAAGGATATCCCAACACATATACAAGATATACGAAAATTCCAACGACTCCTATGAAAGTGGCACTTTGCCTTAATGGTGATGTCAAAAAGTGTCTTATCTGTTTTGCGTTTTCCTCTGCTTTTCTCGATTCTGTATCCATCAAGACCACCCTTTATCTTTATTTCAATCTTATTTAATAAAAAAATAATGAGATTGGTGATGGAAATAGCCCTGATAGAACTATTGACTAGTACACCAATCATAGCAGGCTATAAAGCCACCTGAACAGGCGAGAGCACATAGCCATGCACACACAGGACAGAGGGGCGGAGCTGCAAGGCAACAAACCGCAAGACATCCACCTCCACACGCCATAGCAGCAGCTCTACAAGCAACAAAACACCAATCAGTACCGTACGCTTCAATGACTTCACCGCTCTCTAGGTCAACCACAAATAACGCAGCTTTTCTCTCCTCTTGATTATCAATTGGCACAGCATCGAAGATCACCGCGGCCACATTCGAACTGGTATTCACGACAACTATGGGCTCGTTAATCATTACAATGTATCCCTGCGTTGTCAGATTGAGAGATATTTCACGCAATTCTTTAGAAGCCATTACTATACGCAAAGCTTCCTGAGCTTCTTTGTTCTTTGCTATATCTTCAGGGCCTACTGCTACATAACTACTATCACAATTGTTTCCGGTCTCTTCGCACGGGCATGCCATCGCGGGCATTGTTGGCGGCGTGTATGCCATCGCTGGCGCTACTGCTGCCATGACCAACAGCATTGCAATCAATATGCTTATTACTTTTTTCATTTCTCTTCTTTTTCACCTCCTAAATTTTTTGGGTACTTCTATCATTGCGCCCCTCCTCGACGCCTTCCTTCTTCGCCTTTTCGCCCCCTCATGGATTCGCACCACGCGAGGGACACCATCCTCTATTTTCACCTCCTTTTATTGCTCCCTCTTTTTATGCCGCGATGGGGAGCAATGATGCACCGCGTATGTTATTTATTTATAAAGGTAACATAAAAAACTTTCGTTCTGTGAGTTAAAACTTACATATTAAAACAAAAAGTTACATATGTAAGAAAATAATGACAAAAACTCTGGATGAAATAATTGACCTCTGCGGAACACAGAGCAATAAACGGAAATAAAAAGAAAGAATAGAAAGGTAAGAGGATCTTGGAAAGGAAAGGAGGAGATTATTGTGTTAGAGGTCTTGAAGTTGATGAAGTGAAGATAGCTTCTACACCCTTTCCCCCTATCCCTTCCCCCTTTTTTCATCTCCCTATTTAGGTTGAAGTCGAGAGTGAAAAAGATTTTTTTAAAAAACTGCAGAAGCCATTTTTAGACTTGTTCCACTTTTTGGAACGCTTGTTCCACCATTCTATTATATGCTGTTCCATCCGAGATTTGTATGGGTGCTTTAACGTCGAAAGGCATGACGCCCTTTAAGCGGTGTTGTAAAAAGATGATGACAAAAACCCTGGATGAAATAATTAATCTCTGCGGAACACTGAGCAATAAGCACCGACTTTGCATAATAGCAGCACTATCAGGGAAGAGGAAATACACTTCAGAGTTACTTAGGGAGTTAGAAATATCCAGACCTCTACTATGTCTTCATCTTCGGAACCTTGAAGAGATGGGAATATTGAAGGGGAAGACAGAGCTTGGAAAAGGTAATAGAGCGAGGAGGTATTACGAGCTGTGTAACTTTGAACTTTACCTAAACGGGAAAAAGATAAAAGAGATGTTGGAAAATGAGAAAAAAGACAAAAAGGTGAAGAAATGATAAAAACAGAAAACCTTACAAAGGTGTATAATGGGAAGAAGGCGGTAGACAATCTGAATTTGGAGATAGCGGAAGGCGACATATTCGGCTTTTTAGGTCCGAACGGCGCTGGAAAGAGCACGACAATACTGATGCTCGTGGGAATGATCGAACCCACCGAAGGCAAGTGCTTCATAAACGACATCGAAGTAGCGAGGAATCCACTTAAAGTAAAGGAGATAATAGGATACCTGCCGGAGAACGTTGGATTCTATGGCAACATGACCGCAGAGCAAAACCTCGATTACTTCGCTCGATTCTACGCGACAATGGATGCGAACGAGAGGGAGAAGAGAATAGGAGAACTGCTTGAGCTGGTACAGCTTGATGGCGTAAGCCAGAAAGTGGGCGGATATTCAAGGGGGATGACGCAGCGACTCGGACTCGCACAAGCATTGCTCAATAATCCGGGGGTTATTTTCCTGGATGAGCCCACTTCGAATCTTGACCCGGAAGGGGTATTACAAATCAGACAAACGCTCAAGAAACTATCGGATGAAGGAAAAACGATCTTTTTCTCTTCTCACATTTTAGCAGAGGTCGCGCAGGTGTGTAAGACGATAGGCATAATCTCAAATGGCACGTTGATAGAGCGTGGCACACTTGATGAAATCAAGAGGAAATTAGATGTGCGGAAGATCGTCAAAATAATCGTGGAAACAACAGGAGATATGCCAAAGATAGAACATGAAAATATCATTAACGTAGAATACAAAGGTAGAAAGGCGGTCATAGAAGCAAAATCAGATATAAGAGAATATATCTCAATGTATTTGCTTGAAAATAGCATCGGAATTAAGGAGCTGAGAATAGAAGAACCAACATTAGAGGATGTATTCATGGAATCGGTTTATAAAGGAAAAGGAGGTAAATAGATGGCTGGAATATCCGTAGTAGCAAAAAAAGAATTCTTTGACCACGTAATGGGCAAGAAATTCATGGTGATTCTCGCGATACTCATGATAATTTCGCTTTTGGCGATGCAGCAGGGTGTTGAGAGCTACAATAAGCAATTGGATAGCTATAAAGAGCGAACGGCAGAAGTAGAGGAGCATCCGGAGGGAATGCCGCCAGGTGGGATGCCTGAAAAACCTTCAATGCTATTTGTTTTCCAGATGATGAGTATGTTATTTGGTATTCTTGGAGCGATACTAGCGATAGCGATTGGCTTCAATTTAATCTCCGGTGAGAAAGAGAGTGGATCTCTGAAGTCGTTGTTATCGCATCCTGTGTTCCGGGATACGATAATCAATGGTAAGGCGCTCGGCGGAATGGGAGCACTTGCATTTGCGATGCTGGTTATGACGTTATTGTCAATAGGAATACTAATGATGCTCGGGCTCATGCCGACCGGAGACGAATTTGTGCGGATTTTAGTCTTCATGGGATTTACGCTGTTGTTTATGTTCTCGTTTTTTGCGATTGCACTGATGTGCTCAACGATTGCCAAAAACAGTACCCGCGCAATAACATATACGCTTGTGATATTCATTGTTATCTCATTCGTCATGCCCATAGCAGGCTCGTTCGTCGGTATGCGTCTCGCTGGAGACATGCCTGAGTATCCTGGAATGGCGAGACAAGAGATAAATAAATCTGGAGGTGGCATAAGCGAAGAAGAACAGGCGAGAATACAAGAAGAATTCCAGGAATGGTGGGATAAAGTGATAGGGGTGCAAGAGATGTTTTCAATAGGCGATCCAAAGAGCAATTTCGAAAAAGTATCTTCTGCGGTTCTCAATCCGGGATTACAATCATCTTCTGTATCTTTTGGTTCGAGTTCGACAACGATGATAACAGGGTCACGAGCTGAAACAAGTATCTTCGAAGCGCTGGGAATGGTGTGGAAGAATTTACTCGTCTTGCTGGTCTTTCCTGTGATAATGTTCGCGATTGCATACGTAAAATTCATGAGGATGGATATACGCTAAAAAAAATGCAAAGTGAAAAGTGCAAAATGGAAAGTGAAAAATGAAAGCAAAAAAGAAACTAAAAGCAAAAGCGAGGGAATTAGTGCCTATCTTTACTCTATTTTTATTTTTTCTCCCATTCTTTTTCCTTTCTCCGGCATTAGCGCAAACAGTGGAGAAGAGAATAGAGCTAGTATGCGATTTCCCGGCTCAGAAGATAGAAGCAGGAGATACAGCCACTTTTGAACTACTGCTCGTAAATCATGGTAAAACTGCCACTTACAGTTTGCAATGGTGGGCATACCGCGAAGCGAAGAATTGGGACATAAAATTTGAGGACGGCAATAAGGAAGTGTATAAAGTACTGCTACCCGCAGGCAGTAGCAAGACGGTAACACTCGCCGTTGAGACACCAGGAGATGCAAAGGTTGGAGAATCTCCAATACATGTTGATATTGGTGATGGGCGTATTACGCTTTACGTTAAAATAACGGAGACGCATAAAGGAGAGAAGGGGACGCTTGCTTTGACTGTTACGGACAAAGACGGGGACAGCATCAAAGGTGCTACGGTTAGTGTTTATAATAAGAATAATTTTGTGGATTATGCAAAGACAACCGTAGAAGGGAAGATAGAACTGGAGTTAGGAGAAGGAGAATATAAAGCTGAGATAGTAAAGGAAGGGTATCATGCAAAGGAGACAGAGGATTTTAAGATAAGGATAGGGAGAAAGACGGACATTGGCATCATCTCATTGGAACAGAAAGAGTATTATGCGGAACTTACGAGCAAATCGCCTTCTAAGACCTCCATGGTTGGAGAAAATCCCTTGTACCAAATAAAGATAAAAAATAGTGGTAAGGCGGATGATACGTATGGATTAGCTATTGAAGGATTACCCGAGGATTGGTATTGTAGGTATAAGGAGACGGAGGAGGGGAAAGAAGACATTTCTGAGCTATTCGTCGGCTCAGGAGAAGAAAAGACGTTGTATCTGGAGTTTGTTCCTCCGTACGACGTTGCGGTAGGGGAATATAACTTTACAAGCCTAATTCAATCTTCTACGGGGCTGTATGAACTCGATCTTACGTTAAAAGTTCGTGGGAGCTATGAAATGAGGTTGTATTCCCGCAGGCTCAGCTATGAGGTGAAAAGGGGTGAGAAGGCTTCTATCGAGCTGACCGCTTCGAATGCAGGTAAGGGCGGTACGATAACGAATATAAAACCAGAGATAATCGCTCCAGAGGGTTGGACTGCGACAATAAATCCAAAAGAGGTGACAAGTTTGAAACCCGGTGAGAGCGAGACGTTTACCGTGAAAATAACGCCTCCCGGCGATATTACGCCCAGCGATTACAAGGTGACAGTGAAGATAAAAAGCGACCAACTGGAGGAGGAAGAGGATTTTAGAATAATCGTCAAGGAATCGTCTAATGTAGCTCTCTATGGCGTGGTGATCATCGTTATAGTGATACTGGCGTTGGCTTTCGTGTTCAGGAAGTACGGGAGGCGGTGAAAGAAATAAGATGAAAAGCAAAGTTATTATCATATTCGCAGTATTAGGCGTAATAGGATTGGTGATAGCACTTGCATTCGTTGGATCGGTGACATACTTAAAGCTGTCCTCGGAGCCATGGGAGGATTTACCGTATTGGAAACTAACTGATGAAGAAAGACAGACTGCGTACCAAATCGCAAATCAGAACGAAACGGTGAAGCAATACTTGGACCAGGGGTATTATACAACCGGGCATAGCCCTGACTGCATTTATAGAAACGACGAAACGGGGATAACGGTTGGAGTGGTATTACTCACAAAGCAGGGTTTTGCAGGGAAAACGTATATGAACCATTACGTTTCCGTCTATGTAAACTTGAATACGGGAGAGGTCGCGGGAATAGACGAAGGCTTGAATGACATCCGATTAACAGAAGAGCAAGCCAAGAAGGCTAAGCACATCGCACTTTCTGACCCCGAAGTGAAGGAGATACTGAATGGGAAGGATTATGAGATCGTGGTGGGTCGCCCATTGGTAAAGATGAGTTCGTATGAAATTCCGATAGCGGAAGGGTTTAGTGTAATGAGTAGCACCGAGGAATTGATAGGAGCATCAGTAAAATTCAAGTTTACCGATGGGACAATAGCCACCGTGCACGTAAGCCTGGAGAAAGAGGAAGTGATAAGAATAAGTCACTGAAAAAATCAATAATTTTTTATTCTTTTTATTTTTTATTAAGCAGGTAAAAGGCATGAGAATAGAAGGAAAGACGGCACTTGCCATGGTTTTGTTTGTAGTATCCGTGTTCATGGTCATGTTAAAGTTCATGCTTCCTACAACCATTCAAGTGCTTATAGAAGGGCAGTCAATCTTTGTAAGGGAGATGCCAAATGTGTATACTGTCCTGGATTGTATATTAATTGCGATTTTTTCTTTCCTGCTCGGCGTCAGCGCTTTTTATCTGTTTATCACCTATTCTGTGATGCCCGAAAAGGCGAGAGTTGAGCATGGAATGGAACCAGGTGAAGCAGGTTCTGAATCGGCGTTACAGGTGCAGGATGCGGATACAGATGCAGATATTCCAGATACGAATGTTCAAGTTCCGGAAACGAGCAAGTCGAGTGTCGCTCCTGAGGATGATAGATCAGGACTTTTAAAAATACTGAAAGGCAATGAGAAGAGAGTGATAGAAGCATTGATGGAATACGGAGAGATGAACCAGGCGGACATGTCAGCTCGAACTGGAATACCGAAGTCCACGCTTTCGAGATTATCGCAAGACCTCGAAGACCGCAGTTTGATATTTCGTTATGAATACGGGATGAGTAAGATGGTGAAGAAGCGATAACAATGTCTTTCATAAATCCTATAATACCAGTGTTTAGAGAATTTAAATAGATATAAAGCCTCTTTTTTCAAAAGGTCGCAATGAGATGGATTGGCAGTGGTGCTAAAAGACTCCGTAAAGAGTTGCAACTGGTTGGAAACCAGTTTCTCACGCCTCTTATTTATGGTGTTCCAGCTAACCCTTGAAGCAGGGTCGCTGATGCGACTTCTAAAAATAAGAGGTAAAAAGAAGAAAAAATGGAAAAAAACTTTAGGAGAAATAGGGTGGCACTGCTCGGCGCGCTGTTAGTAATAGGGCTGGTATTGGCGGGGCTGGGGACCGCTCTTGGAGTAGGAGGAGTGTTTCAATTTGAAAAGACTTTCCGCACAGTAGTAATAACCGACCAGGTAACAATATGCGAAGATGGCAAAACAGTAGTACAGAATTTCACGCTCCCAGAAGGAGAAGAATATACATGGGAAACTTCAGAGGGTGGAATCCACATATTTACAACGACAGAAGAAGAGACGGAGAAGAGACAGGCAGAGCTTGAAGCTGAACTCAATAAATGCCTTGAGATAGCTAAGAGAGATAGCAGAGTACAGGAGCTACTTGAAGGGAAAGAATATAACGTGCTTGGTACATGCACAGGCATTAAGGATGGAGAAAAGATCGATAGGACACTTCTGATGCTTGAAATGGGAGGGAAGACCTACGTAGTTAAAATAGACATGAACAGTGAAACAGTAAAATCAGTAGAAGAACACATCACAACAGGTCCTGAGGGAGAAACAATATCGTGGTCCGAAGGAGTACCAGAAGGAGTACACCAACCAGCAATCCCAGAGCGATAGAAGAGCAAAGTTGTGTAGAACAGAAACGTTGGAGGAGGGTGCAAGTAACAAACACACCCTTTTTATTTTTCCCTTTAGGAGGGACGAAAAAGAAAATGAAAACAAAAAATATTCATGGGAAAACAGTATTCGTGGCAGCATTATTTGTCGCCTCGGTATTTGTGCTTGGAATAAAACTCTTGAATCCTACGCCAATCCAAATATTCGTAGAAGGAAATGATGTTGCAGTAAACCAAATTCCAGGATTCTTCACGTATACGGACGTGGTAATTATTGTCATCTCATCCCTTGTGCTTGGCATCTGTGGAACATACCTGTTGCTCTCCGCTCCAGCGGAAGAACCTGCTGAAGATGCTGGAAAAGTGATACTGGAAGAGAGGAAAAGGAGATGGAATGAGTTATCGAAAACACTGAAGAATGACGAACGCAAGATATACGAAACAATTCTTGAATCGGATGGAATTATCGAACAAAGCGAAATAGTGGATAAAACCGGACTCCCAAAGGCAAATGTCAGTAGGTCGTTGGATTTACTTGAAAGTAAGGGATTGGCAGAACGTAGAAGGAGAGGGACGGGAAATGTGGTTTTGTTGAAATGAGTATATATAAAGAATCGCTGTGTAGTACTTATTTCATGGATACTGATAGGAGAATCTGCGGGCACTTCATATAACATGCAATAAGCTGATATTTGCCCCAAAAACTTTACGATCAAATCCATACGCCCTCGCATTCCCACCCCAGACGAAAGTCTGAGGCATCCGTGCCTCCTTCCTGGTTGTTCTGTATCTCCAAAGTCATGATATTCACTTATCCCTGATAGTCCCATGGAACACAGTATGTCACACCATCAATTCTTGCTCCTTTTGCCAGTTTAAATCTTCTTAGCACGATAAATATCTGTGTAAGCTCGCCCTGCCTCATACCGAACTTCTGCATT
>PRCZ01000002.1 GCA_009903405.1 Candidatus Methanophaga sp. AG-394-G06 | reverse complement strand
CATATCTATAACATATACACAAATAAAAGTTATGAGATAAGCAAAATGAAAGCGCTAATTTTGGCCGCGGGCGAAGGGAAACGGATGCGACCCCTTACTTACGAAAGGCCCAAGGTAATGCTTCCAATAGCTGGTAAACCGATAATCGAGCATTTGCTGGAGGAAGTGAAAGAAGTAGGGATTGATGATTTTATCTTCGTTGTAGGCTACCATGACGAAACTATCCGTGATTACTTTGGAAACGGCGAGCGATGGGATATTAACCTTGAGTATGTAACACAAAAGACGCAACTCGGGACTGCTGATGCACTACGGAAGGCGGAAGAGTTAGTAGAAAACCAATTCCTTATGCTAAATGGTGACACGATTGTAAGTGCTAAAGATATTAAGAAAGTAATAAATAATGGTATCAACATGGTGCTTGGCGTTATCGAAGTAGAAAACCCAGAGGATTATGGTGTTGTTGAGACAGAAGGTGGAAGAATAACGGAAATACATGAAAAAATGCGAGTCCCAATCTCAAATCTAGTAAATGCCGGCGTTTATGCCTTGGATGAGTCCATATTCGGTGTTTTATCAAAAACAGATAAATCAAAACGGGGTGAATTCGAACTTACTGATTCTTTGCAACTGCTTATAGAATCAGGCGAGGCCATTTTATGGGAAAAAATTGAGCATTGGCTAGACCTTAGCTACCCCTGGGATTTGCTAACCGCAAATGAGTTCCTGATTGGTAACATAAGCCCATTGAATCGAGGAGAAGTTGAAGAAAATGTGATAATCGGGGCTAAAGTATCGATAGGAGAAGGCACCGTGATAAAATCAGGTACATATATTGAAGGTCCTGCTTTCATTGGCGATAACTGTGTGATCGGACCTAATAGCTATATACGTGCAAATACGTCTATTGGCGATAACTGCCATATAGGGAATGCCGTTGAGGTTAAGAACTCCGTTATCATGGACGGAACAAAGATCCCACATCTTAGCTATCTTGGCGATTCTATTATTGGGTGCCGATGTAATCTCGGTGCAGGCACGAAAATAGCAAACCTGAGGTTTAATGATGCAGCGGTAATAGCAAAAGGGATGGACACAGGGAGGCGAAAACTTGGCGCCATCATGAGTGACGGTGTAAAGACGGGAATAAATGCGTGTATTGACGCCGGCACGATTATTGGAAACAATACGCTTATTGGTCCCGGGGCTGTTGCATCCGGTAATATAGAAAAGAACTCGAGGGTATATTAAATGCTGTTTAAACAAGCTGTTGTGCTCGCTGCTGGTGAAGGCGAAAGACTGAGACCGTTTACCGCATCAAAGCCAAAAGTAATGATCAGGGTAGCAAATAAGCCCATCCTGCAATATGTGGTTGAGGCGTTAGAACAAAACGGGATAAGACGGATTCTATTCGTGGTGGGCTATAAAAAAGAGAAAATAATGGACTATTTTGGCGATGGCGCGGATTTTGATGTGGAAATAGATTATGTCTTTCAGGAACATCTACTTGGAACAGGAGATGCACTGAAGCAGGCAGAGGCTAAAACAGATGAAAGATTTCTCGTTTTATCGGGCGATAATGTTATTCGGCCGGATACACTTTCCGATTCAGATCTTTTGGAAATGACCGAAGAAGACGGGAATGCAATACTGATTAAGGCACACAAGGATATAAGCAAGTGTGGTGTTGTGACATTAAAAGCCGGAATGGTTGAAGATATTATAGAAAAGCCAAGAGGAGATATAAGTAATTTAGTCAATACGGGAATATACGCTTTTGGAAAGGACATATTTGAGGTTATAGAGGCCGAGCTGACATCTACATTAAAAACCATGATCCTTCGGGGGAGCAGTATAAAGGCTTGTGAAACACATGGGGTTTGGTTAGATGCCGTTTACCCTTGGAACATCCTCCGTTTGAATGAGATAGTACTGAGGACGAATCCAACAGAGATGGAAGGGAAAATTGAGCGTGGGGTGTCAATAGATGGGAAAGTGACAATCGGTAAAAATTCGGTTATAAGAGCTAACTCGTATGTTAAAGGACCTGTCATCATAGGCGAGAATTGCGATATAGGCCCTAATGCCTGTATCTTTCCTTCTACAAGTATTGCGAATGATACTGTAATAGGAGCGTTTACAGAGATTAGGAATTCGGTCTTGATGGACGGCGTGAAAATCGGCTCCTTCTCTTCCATTCACGATTCTATCTTTGATACTGGGTCGTATGTGGAGGGAGGGTTCATAGCGCGAAGCGAAGAGGCGGATATAGAAATAGGTGGTGAGCATCACGTAGTAAAAATTGGCGCGCTGGTCGGTGAATATTGCGAGATGGGCAGCAACGTAATTGCCCATCCCGGAACGATAATAGGGAATCGTGCTAAGATAAAGTCAATGAAGGAGCTGAGTGGGAAAATACCGGATGGGTGCTGGGTTGTATAAGGTGATTATACACTAAAAAGGTAAAATGTGCGGAATTGTTGGTTATGTAGGAGAAAGAGAAGCGCTGCCAATCATTCTGAAGGCGTTGAAAAGAATTGAATATAGGGGCTATGACTCATGTGGCGTATTAGTGCAGAACCACGGTGAAATGATAGGGCATAAAGAGGTAGGCGCTATTGACTGCTTAATTTCAAGCTTATCCAAGTCCGGTTATGAGGGTAAAATAGCGATTGGGCACAGTCGCTGGGCAACTCATGGCGCACCAACAGAGACAAATGCACATCCACACCTCGATTGCAACGGTGAAATTGCTGTCGTTCATAACGGGATAATAGAGAACTATCAGTCGATAAAAGAAGGGGTTTTGTGTGATTGCCTTTTTAAATCGGAAACGGATACAGAGGTGATACCTCATTTAATAAACATCTGTTTAAAAAGGAAACTTTCACCAACGGAACTTCATTCGGGTGTGCTTAATGCAATGCAAGTAAAAGAAGCGGTAAAAGAAGCGTTATCATATCTAAGAGGTTCTTATGCTATATTAGTTGCGGTAAAAGGTTTTGATGGTTTGGTAGCAGCGAGGAAAGAATCACCACTCATTTTAGGCGTTGGCGACAGGGAATTTTTTTTTGCTTCTGATGTGCCAGCAGTGCTTGATCAAACGAACAGGATAATCTTTTTGGAGGAGGAGGACCTTGTGGTCGTGGAAAAGGATTCAGTATATATAGAAAACGGGGGGTCGGAAGTAAAGCGGGAAGAAAGTTTAATCGAATGGACGATAGAAGACGCCGAGAAGGGCGGATACGAGCATTTCATGCTGAAAGAGATCCATGAGGAGCCAAAGGCAATTAGAGATACGCTTATGGGTTATTTAACAGAAGGGCAGATAAATTTAGGGCTTGATTTTATAGTTGATGCGGAAAGCATTTTATTGGTTGCCTGCGGCACGTCTTATTATGCCGCTCTGTGTGGCAAATACATAATAGAGAATTTAGCAAAAATCCCGGTTCGGATTGAACTTGCATCGGAATTCAATTACTCTGATTTCGTGCTGGATGGGTCGAAGGTGGTGGCAATGGCAATTACGCAATCGGGAGAGACGGCGGATACGCTGACAGCGTTGAAAAAAGCGAAGGGATATGGGTGTAAAACAGTAGCGATAACAAATGTTTTGGGCAGTTCCGCTACGAGACTCGCAGATGAAACGATATACAGCAGGGCTGGTCCCGAGATAGGTGTTGCGGCAACAAAAAGTTTCATAACGCAGCTCATCATCTTTTATCTGCTGGCTTTATTCCTCTCGAAGATGCCTGCGAGTGTGTTTGTGGAACATATCAACGAGCTGAAGCGAATGCCGCAAATAGCTCAACGGGTGCTTGACGAAGTAAATATACAAAAGCATGCCCGATACCTTTCCAAATATGAGCATACGTTCTTCGTTGGGCGTGGTGTAAACCTGCCTATTTCGTTAGAGGGTGCATTAAAGCTTAAAGAGATTTCATACATACACGCAGAGGGCTATGCTGCGGGTGAGCTCAAACACGGACCTTTTGCACTGCTTACTGAAGATACACCCGTAATTGCGATTTTAACACGTGATGATGTTTATGAGAAGACCTTAGGGAACGTGAAGGAGATAAAAGCAAGAGGGTCTCCGGTGATTGCAATCGCGGAGGAAGGTGATGAAGAGGTGGAGAAATATGTAGATGATGTTATAAGGGTTCCCAGGACCAGTGCTGTATTCTCCCCTATTCCCAATACCGTTGCGCTCCACTTACTCGCTTACTGGACTGCAAAAGAGAGGGGCTGTGAAATAGATAAGCCGCGGAATCTGGCAAAAAGTGTAACTGTGGAGTGAACGTTTTCAAATACCGATAAAGATTTTGTATTTCATATCTTCATTCATTATTTCCTCTTCTATTCGCTTTGCAATTATCTTTTCGGGGTGATGAAGTCCCTTAACTCTTTTTGTGAGCGTTTCAAAGTCGGGAAATGGCCCTTTCTTCCGCTCTTCTAATATTGCCCACATTAATTTCTTCCCTATCCCGGGCAATAAATCAAGTGTGTGTAATCGCGTGGTAATGGGCTTTGCCTCGTTGAAGATCTGTACAAACTTCTCCTCTTTCTCTTTTACTATCTTCTCCAAGAGGTATGGTAGTTCTATCTTCGCGGTCGGCGTTAATTCATTATATCTCAACCTCTGGGTTACATGGTCTATCTCTTCCCGCTCGCCTTCTCCGATATATACGCGATCATAGACCAAAGGAACTTTATCCTTCTTTGGTGAAAGCTCCATTAAGATGAAGTTATCCTCGCCAACAGCATGGATAAGCGGTTTCTTCTGATATACCGCTCGGGAGTCATTAGAATGCCCATAGGGCAAATAATCGAGGATACGTACATACGTCTCCCTTTTCTTTTCCCTTACCCTCTCTTTTAACATTCCACCTTTTTTCTCATACTCAGTCATTAATTCCTCTTTCCCCCTTAATAGGCTCAAATAACTTCTATCATTCATTCATTTATATATGCTTTGCAACACAATCGAGTATTTCTTCTATGTCCCCCTCGGTAAGGGTAAATCGTTCTTTTGCATAGATTGCTCGCACTTCGTCTTTGCTCTTCGGCAGAAGGTCTGCAATTCTTACTGCTATCTCCTCTTTCATTTTCGATAATTTTAAAAGCTCGGTTATAAGTGTTCTTGACTCCTCTGCTCCCAGTTTAGCAAACTTTGTTGTATGCTCATAAGCTTTCCTTCTCTCATACCGCATCTCCTCCTCGCCCTCTTTCTTTCCCGCGACATCACCCCTTGAAGGGGTTAACATTTCCTTAGCTTCTGCTAACGTCAAGACAGACTCATTAATTATTTCCTTTACTATCATTTTTCCGTTTTAGCCTTTCATCACTACTTCTTGTTATATGCGGTAATAATATAAAAAGATTTTTATGTGGTCGTGTTTATCATACAATAATGAAGGTGGCTAAATGAAGGCTAGTATAATAAAGGACATAAACCTTGCGGAAGATGGGAAGAAAAGGATAGAGTGGGTTAGAGGGCGAATGCCTGTTTTGGATATGATAAGAAGTAGATATGAGCGTGAGAAGCCATTAGAAAACGTGAATGTAATGGCATGCTTGCATGTAACGGTAGAAACGGCAAATCTTATCTTAACACTAAGGGCAGGTGGTGCAGAGGTCGCACTTACCGCTGCAAATCCACTCTCTACTCAGGATGACATAGCAGCAGCTCTGGCTTCTTTTGGTGTGCGAACATATGCATACAGGGGCGAGAGCGATAGCGAGTATTATGAGTATTTAAAGTATGCACTTGAGATAGAACCCACGGTGGTGCTTGATGATGGGGGCGATGCGATTACAAAGCTTCATACAATGGGCGAAAAAACGCGGAAAAAGGTAAAGGGCACATGTGAAGAGACAACTACGGGCGTGATAAGACATCAAGCAAGAGCGAAGGAGAACAAGTTGGGCTTTCCTGTAATTGCGGTCAACAATGCAGAGACGAAGATGATGTTTGATAACCGATATGGCACTGGGCAATCAACTCTGCATGGGATAATGAACGCAACAAATATCCTCCTTGCAGGCAGAGTGCTAGTGGTAGGCGGATATGGCTGGTGTGGACGAGGTGTGGCATTGAGAGCCAAAGGGCTTGGATCGAACGTAATAGTAGTGGAAACGAACCCGCGGAAAGCACTAGAGGCTGTTATGGATGGGTACAGAGTGATGCCAATGCGAGAAGCGTCGAAAATAGGTGACGTCTTTATCACTGCTACTGGCGATATATCAGTTATAAGAGGCGAGCATTTCGCATTGATGAAAGACGGTGTAATTCTTGCCAATACGGGCCATTTTAATGTTGAGCTAAACGTAAACGACTTAGAAGAGATGGCAGTGGCAAAGAAAGAGATAAAAGAGAATGTAGTTGAATATAAGATGCAAGACGGGCGGAAGTTATATCTACTATCGGAAGGGCGACTTGTGAACCTCGCATCAGCATACGGACATCCACCAGAGGTAATGGATATGAGCTTCGCAAATCAGGCTTTGTGTACGCGATACATTGTGGAGAACCATGATAAACTGCAAAATGAGGTATATCCCGTGCCAAAAGCGATAGATGAGGAAATAGCTCGACTGAAGTTGAAATCAATGAACGTGGAGGTAGAGGTACTAACAGAAGAGCAAAAGAAATATATGAGTTCTTGGGACTTGGGAACGTAAAAAATCGCTTTTGTTTATCGTAGAGCAAACAGAGGAATTGGGAAATTATTTAGCTCCCCTCCTCTGCGCACTCCATGGTCTCGGCGGTAAACAATTAAGAAAGCATAATATCGAACTAAAATTAAATATTTATTGACACAGATTAACGCAGATTAAATCAAATCCGTGTAAATCAGTGTAAATCTGCGTCCTAAATTAAATTTATTTATGGGTAGAAGTTATACGTTATATACAATTACAAATCCTCTCTTATCTCCTTCAAAAGATCTTCAATTGTGCTTTTTTGCGCGACCAAATCCACATTTAGCCCTTCTTCTTTTATGGCTTCTGCAGTTGGATCGCCAATAGCGACAATTTTAGCGTTCTCGAAGACCTTCTCTGTTATATTCAACTCTTTTGTGTGCTTTAAGAAGATCCTAAAAGTCAATGAACTTGTGAATATTAGATAGTCCGGTCCATACCACACAAGTTCATTAAAGAGCTCTTCACATTCTGCTAGTGCAATCTCCCTCACGCTATATATCGCTATATCTGTCACGAAAGCACCTTTAGCATCTAAAAAGGTTATAATATCCTTGCCGCCTTCTGAACTTCTGAGGAATACAATCCTTGTACCTTTTACTTCAATCGCATCAAACACACTCTTTAAACCATCAGAGCTATATTCCGTGGGCATAATATGCACGTGCAAGCCCATATTCGCAAGCTCCGCTTTCGTTGCAGGCCCAATAGCACATACCACCACAGTATCATCCCGGAATTTCTTCTTTAAGTCGAATTTACCGTTGCAGATGTCAAACGCTTTCTTCACGCCGTTTATACTCGTGAATACGGCTATGTCCACGCATTCTGCAAAAGCAGCCTCTAGCTCCGCCTGTGCATCCTTCCGCACTACCAGTTCAAACAGCGGGAAGCCGAAAAAGTCAAAACCATATCTATCAGCTATTTCTTTTGTCTTTTTAAGTACGTTTTCCGGTCTAAAAACGGCGATCTTATTTCCATTTTGCATTTTTTTATGTCAACTTCTCCCTTACATTAACCACATCGCCAATCACGATCACAGCAGGTGGATTCACCTTTTCTTTTGCAGCCAGTGCCACAATAGTCCCCAGCGTTCCAACGGTAAGCCTTGCATCTGCAGTGAACCCGTTTTCGATCATCGACACGGGCGTTTCCGCGCGCATGCCATGCTCTAAAAGTGCATCAACATTCGTAACGAGGTTCCCAACACCCATTAATATGACAAGTGTGCCCTTCAAATTCGCTATCGCCTCCCAGTTGATACTATCTTCTTTCTCGTCCATCTCGTGACCCGTGATTATAGTAACGGAAGACGAAATGCCACGAAAAGTTAGCGGGATGGAGAACGAGGCGGGAACTGCAACTGCCGATGTTATCCCGGGTACAACTTCAAAATCAACGCCGTTCGCTTTGAGAACAGCAGCTTCTTCGCCGCCTCTACCAAATATGTACGGATCGCCACCTTTCAACCGCACAACCTTATCGTATTTCTCCGACAGCTCTACTAAGAGTGCGTTTATCGCATCCTGAGTGTATTTATGCTGCTTCGCGGTTTTTCCTGTATCTATAACCTCTTTACCCTCGGGTATCAGTTCCTTCACGCCCAAGACTAAATTATCAATTAATATGACGTCTGCTTCTTTTATGAGCCGATACGCCTTTAAACTTAACAGTTCCGGGTCTCCAGGTCCGGCACCAACGAGATATACTTTCCCCATTCCCTTTACTACCCCTCCCTTTTTAACATACTCATACTACATATAATTCTCGGAATATCATAAGAAGTTTTAGGACATTATCCTCTTCTTTTAGTCGATGCAATTCCTACTGGAACTACGTGTGGTGGCGTGGAATTATTTATAAATGTTCGGATTGATATTCGGCTGACGATAATCGAACGATAATCTGACGATTGGTTAGGAGAGTTCATAGTATGTCGCCCTCCCCTTCCCGCATCTTACCACCAATTTATTTTCTAAAAGTGGCTTGAGTACACGGTTTGCCGTGTCTCTACTAATATCGAACATTTTCTGTATCTCGTTGATAGTAATTCTTGGATTGGTCTGAAGATACTTGAGAATCTTCATCTGTCTACCATTTAGATACATCTGTCCTCGTTGTTCCTTTATACGCCGATCTACACTAAGGTCTAAAGTTGCTTGTTTCACTCGCCCCATACTTACTGCTACGCCTTCGGTAAAGTACTCCAACCATTGGGTGATCTCAATTGTTTCCGGGTCAACGGTTTGTAGAGCGGCATAGTATCTGCTGCGGTCTTCATTATAATAATCGTCCAGTGCAAAAAAACGTTTCGTGTCAAAATCACGGAGATAAAGAATCAAAGTCGCCAGTGCACGCGCAGTTCTTCCGTTACCATCTACAAAGGGATGTATCCTAACGAATTCGTAGTGTGCAATCCCGCTCACCAAAACGGAGTATAACTCTTTTACTTCTTTGCTGTTTACCCATGCCACAAAATCGTGCATTAAAGCAGGAACGTGCGCAGCCTCTGGCGGTTGAAAGGTCACCCGACCCCAACCGTTGACCACCGCTACCTGCACGTTTCGGTAGTGCCCTGCTTCTGAATCGTTAAGAATACCATGAGTATTTAATCTATGTATCTCCAGGATGGTATCCTCTGTAATCTGCTCAACGCCTTCTTCTCCTAAGTTGTCTATGTATTCCAGGACTTTCACATAGCCCATAACCTCTTTCTTGTCCTTTTCCCATGCTGCTATATCCTCGCCCCTGAGCAACCTATTAACCTCGTCCAGTGTGAGTCTATTCCCTTCGATACTCGTGGAGTGGTGCGCCATCTTCAGAATCGCTTCTTTTCGCAATTTGACTTCCCATTTAGGAAGTAGCGGTGCGTTAAGTATTAGCTCACGAGAAGCGGAAATCTCTGCTATGTAATTAATGATTTTGTTCGTGATGGTATAATTTGGGCGGTACATGTTGTTAGAGACTCCTAGCTTCTTATGATTAGTTATATCGCGATTGACCAATGCTCTACCTCCTTTATTATTGTGTATATATATATTATTATAGTTTATGTACAAGCAATAAAAAATGAATCTGACAAATACCGTTAGTGACCTGATAAGGGATATTAAGGAACGCCTTACTTTAGACGGCAAGAACAGAGTCTTTGAAGAAGGTAAGGAACTCAGTTCAGAGTTTATGAAAGAGAAAGCAGAGCCAGAAGCATTTACAAAGGAATTCCTGATTGACAAAATTCTCGATCCGTTAGAGTTGGAGAAACTACCGGAAAAATCTTTTGAGACACCAAGTGGCCATAGAATCGTGGATTACCGTATAAAAGGCGAAACAGGTATGTTTCTAGTAGAGGCGAAGCCGCTGAATGCTAATCTATTTGATAAAGGCAGAGATGGTGGCGTAAACCAAATAAAAGGACTGTTTAGACTTGCCGAAGTGAAAGAGCACTATGATTTTGGTGTAGCAACAGATGGGTTACGATGGGTATTCATAGACAAGAATAAAGAAGTAGTCAGCGACTTGAACTTAGAAACTAATTATGAGCAGATAAAGGTATTTCTGGTTGGTAAGGAGAAGGTCATTTCGCCAAAGACGGAAGAGGAAATAAGTAAGAAGTTCTACGATTGGTATAACGCGCTTTTGCATGGCGGTCGGTATAAGGACCATGAAAACAAGCAGAAGACCGTTTCTGAAGCTGATTGTCTGGTCAACAATATCATCGGAGTGAAGGATTGGGACGAGAAGGAGCAAATAGCTCAGGTCGTGATGAACAGGTTGATTTTTATCAAGTTCTTACAGTCAAAAGGCATAATCGGTGAGGATATACTACAATATCTAGCCGAAGTGAAAGAGGATTTACTCACGCCAAAGTTAAGACAATTGTTCTTTGGCTGTTTGGATAGACCAAAGGCAGAACGTTTTGATATAGATGAGCGGTTTAAGGATGTCCCATACCTAAATGGTAGCTTGTTTGTTCACACAGAGGTAGAAAGGAAGAATATAGATTATAAAGTAAGAGCGGAGATTTTGAAGAACGTACTACAGTTTCTGGATAGTTTCAAGTTCGTGCATAAAGAGCAGTTAGGGAACGGTGATTCAGTAGACCCTGAAATATTAGGTTATATCTTTGAACGTGCGATGACCGCAAGAGATAGAAAGGGAACAGGAGCGTATTATACGCCAAAGTCAATAACGAAATACATTTCGGAAAATACGATCTATCCATGCATAATAGAAAAGACAAACGAAATACTTAAGACCGAAAAGGGCTACAAGGATACTGAACTCATAAAAGGGATTGAGGAGTTGTTTATACTGCCAGCCACGACATTGAAACAGATTTGGGAGAAGATAATACTGAAATTACGTGTTTTAGACAACGCATGTGGTTCCGGCGCGTTCTTGCTTGCAGCAGCAAATATACTGTTTTGGTTGAACAAGAAGATAAATGACAAAATAGGTGCTGAGAATCCGGATACGACATTAAAGATAATAATATTAGTCAATAATCTTTACGGTGTTGACCTCAATCCAAACGGTATAGAAATAGCGAAATTACGGCTTTGGCTCTGGCTTGCCGACTCTTACGAGCCTGGGTACATAAAGCCATTGCCTAATATTGACTATAACCTCAGGGTCGGGAATAGTTTAATTGGATACGTAGACTTAAGCGAGTTCAAGAGCGCGAGACTCACGCTCTCAGATTTTCTACGGGATGAAGAAAAACCCACTTTAGACTGCCTTCTTAAAGAGCGGAATGACTTAATCCATGAGTATAAGATAACCTGGGGTGAAGAGGCAAAGGAATTAAAAAGTTCAGTGCAGGAGCTCGATGCGAAAATAAGTAATTTGCTGAACGCAGATCTTTACCGAGAGTTCCGCGAGAAGAAGATAGAGATAAATAGGGAGGAGTTTTTGAAATTGAACCCATTCCATTGGGGCTTTGAGTTCTACGAGGTATTTGAGTTGGATAAACCAAAGGCGGAAAGAGGATTTGATGTGGTGATTGGGAATCCGCCTTATGTGAGACAGGAAAAGATAACCGAGCAAAAGTCAATATTTGAAAAATTATATCCAAAAGTTTATGATGGTACTGCAGATCTATGTGTTTACTTTGTAATGAGAAGTTTAGATTTAACAAAATCAGGATTTTATCATTCCTTTATTATCACAAATAAATGGATAAGAGCAAAATATGGTGAACGTCTAAGAAAGTATCTAACAGAAAACATAACGATTGATGAAATTGTGGATTTTAACGGCATCCACGTTTTTGTTGGTGCAACGGTCGATGTTTTAGTTTACAAATTAAAAAATATTATTCCCAAAGATAATAATCTAATATACTGTGCGTATGAGGATACATCTCTATTGAACATTGAGAAAAATATAAAAAAGAACGGTTTTGCTATTGAACAAGAAACACTAAAACAAGGATGGAGTTTTTATCCAAAAGATATTTTAGAAATTAAGAAAAAGATTGAAGAAGCTGGGAAGCCATTAAAAGAGTTGGATGTTAAAATATATCGTGGAATATTAACCGGTTTTAATGATGCTTTTGTTATTGATGCGGATACACGAGAAAAACTGATTGCGAAAGATGCAAAAAGCGAGGAATTGATTAAACCTTTTTTGGTGGGTAGAGATATAAAACGCTATCAGGCACTTGAAAGTGGGCGTTATTTGATTTTAATGCCCAAAGGCTGGACATTGTTAAACTCAGACAGAACGAAAGATGCATGGGCATGGTTAGAGCGTAGTTATCCAAGTATCGCGGCTCACCTGAACCCCTTTTCTGAAAAGGCCCAAAAGCGTTATGATAAAGGCGATTTTTGGTGGGAATTGCGAGCTTGTGATTACTACGAAGAATTTGAAAAAGAGAAGATTGTTTGGCCTATGGTTTCATCAAATTCTTCAATGTTTTGTTTAGTTCAAGAGGGCGTTTATCTAAATAACAAATGTTATCTCATAACTGGGAGAGATGTTAAATACATTTTAAGTTTACTCAATTCAAAAGTTGCATGGTGGTTTTTTAGTACTCGTGAGTCTAAATTAGGTAGTAAAGGTTTAGAAATTAGAAAAGAAGGTTTGTCATCCTTCCCAGTTCCTAAAGTAGTTTCGAATGATCAAATAAAATATGTCCGTCTTTGTGATTACCTACTCTTCCTGAACGAAACAGAAGAGAGACGAAAAACAGAAACAGAGTTGATTGAATTCATAGATAAGCAAATAATTAATTCGCTTGTTTACGAACTCTATTTCAAAGATAAATTTGAAGAAGATGGATTGAAAACGAATCTTCTTGGGGCTGTTGAGCCTTATTTGAAGGATATTGGGGATTTTAAAACAGAAGAGGAGAAGTTAGAAGTGGTAAAAGATGTTGTTGAAAGAATCAAAAGCGACAGAGCAATTAAGCGGGAAATAGAGCGGATAAAAAATCATGAGTGGGTGAAGATGATCGAGGGTGAAGTTAATCAAAATAAAGGAGGCAAAGACTAATGAAGGGACTCCCCCCAGAAACTATACTGCAGCTTATAGAAGAAGCAATAAATTACATTGATAAACAAACCCAAAACTTCTCACTGTCCGGAATAGCCAATATAGACAAATACGAAGCATGTGTGGATGTAATTCTCAACCACCATCAATACAAAAATAAATACAAAAATAAGAAGACTATCGAAGAATATTTTAGTGACTTAAAATGCTCTGACGAATTTGTTAAAGAAAATATTCTAAAACCTGCCTTAAATAGTCTAAAGCAGGATAATAAGGTAACTATTAAGCGATTCAATCAAAAAATTTCAGAATATGAGACTAAAGAAGTTTCAAGAGACGATAACAAGTGGTATTTCATATTTCCTGTTAATTTCCGCTTACAATCAAAAAATGGCATTCAAAAAGAATTTGAGATCTGTAATAATGTGGTGCAATTACTTATTTATCGCGATTTCAGGGAATCGGAATTCTGGTCTGACGATGTGAAAAAACAATTAAAAGACTCTTTTCATGATAAAAGTAATTTACCTGAACATGAATATAATTGGGCACTCACAAATGGAGAGGGGAAAGACTGGTTATTTGCTCTTAACCATTCAGTTAAAAATCTAAATAAATTCTTAGGCGCCGTTAATCTTTCATATTGGATAAACAGAAAGATAGGATCTGGAAAATGGCGTAGATACCCAGAAACATCAGGATACACAGAGATAGTAACTCCTTCATATGTTTTACAGTATGACACTAACAAACAATTTGAGGGTTTAGGTCATTTTGAAATTGGATGTGCAGTGTATAAATCTGTAGTATTTAGAGATAGCACTACAAAAAAGTATCAAAAATTGATAGCTATTTTTGAGGATTTGAATAGGTTAGATAAAGAAAGCGGGGCATACAAAGTTATTTGCGAAGCTTTGGAGATTTATAATTTGGCACTTAACAAGATTGGATACGATTCAGGGTTTTTGGATCTATGGACTGGGCTAGAGAAGATGACGTTTAGAAGAAGAGAAGGGCGTAAAAATGATATCCCATACCCTATAATAATTAAACGGCTATTAGGGATAATGATAAATCCACCAGAGATAATTGAAATACGACTAAACGAGATGCTAGATAAAAGACATCAACTTGTTCATGGTGGTAAATACGATATAATTTCTCGATCAGACTTTAATTTCTTGAAATGGAAATATGAAATGGTCCTTAGTTTCCTTATGAACCATAACAATAAGTTCAAAACAATAGAGGAAATCGAGTTGATTTATGATAAAAGTGGTAAGACAAAAGAAGAATTAGAAGATGAGGTAAGAGTGATAAACTATCTTATAGAAGCGAAGGAAATGTCGCTTGAAAATAGAGAAGATAAAAAGTCATAATTGGGTGAAGGCGATAGAAAGAGAAAAGTGAAGAACATAATGACAACCATCAAAGAACATATACACAATTACGCAAAGAACGAACGTTATTTCAATATAAACGACTTGAGGAACTATTTTAATGAGAAAAAAATCGACTACAAAAATGACACACTGAAAAAATATCTCTATCTCCTGAAAACCGAAAACATTATCTATGGCGCAGGTAGAGGCTGGTATTCCACAATAAGACATGATTTTGTATTTGATAGAAAGCCCGTAGAAGAAATTGGAGCGTTAATAAAAGACAAGTTCCCACTCCTTGATTTCTCTTGCTGGAGTACGGAACAGATAAAAGGTTTCTTTCACCACCTGCCAAGCCAATTTGTCACCTTCGTTTATGCGGATAAAGATTTTCTACAGGCATTAAAAGATTTTCTAACAGATAAGGGCTACAATACCTATCTAAATCCACGCAAAAGTGAAACGGAAAAGTATGTAGAACTAAAAAACCAGACGGTTATATTAAGACCTTCCATCTCTTCTCGTGAGCCTAAAAACCAGTGTTTTGCGAAAATAGAGAAGATACTTGTGGATTTGCTTATGGAGACGAAAAAGGTCAATCTCATGGATATGGGCGAATGCCAGAAGATTTTTTCCAATATTCTCCTTAATTACCGCGTAAATATGGCTGAAATGCTCGATTACGCAGAAAGGCGAAAAATAAAAGAAAAGATGCGGACTATGTGCAATGACACAAAATCCACCTATGCCACATTTTTGTAAAATGTGGTAATAGTAGTAATAGTAGTAAAGTGGTAGTAGAATACTGGGCGAAAAATGATTAGCAGAACATGTTTTGAAAGGAAATGGATAACGAATAAACATAGAGAAACAAACGCAGACCCAATACTGATAGAAAAAGCGATATATGCCTTTGAATTGCTTGGGAATTTGGTTGAAAATGGTATCAATCTGATTTTTAAAGGTGGTACAGGGTTGATGCTGCTCATTCCTGAGTTGAAAAGACTCTCCATATTAAAACAATTATTTGACCTTGGAATTCTATTTGAATGCATAACGGACCTGAAAGAAATCAGTCAGTCGTATAAAAAAATTGCTGACATTGAAGCTTCTTATCGTGACATGAGTTTGCCAACAGATACTTTTTTGTGTGATACAATACAAGCCTCTTTTCTTATCTCACAGTTAGATTTTCATGGAAGTATTGAGAATGTTTATACAAGAGAACTAAGAGACGGGATAAGAAGAATCCAAGAGCTATAAAATCTCATTTAGATCCGCTGTACCGTTCAACTTCACCACTTTTCTACTCTACGTAGCCGATCCCTGTATGGTCCAGTGTCCACTGCACCACGAGCATAGTCGTCATGCCATCCCTCAGGCACTGGCATCTCAGCATACAGACGCTGCCGCCACGCTTCGAGCGGAGTTCGATGCCGTCCCATGAAATCAGCAGCGCAGCATACCCGGTGCTCAGTCGTGGTCGAAACCTTATCCAGCCACAGACATCCAGCCCTAGAACGTATGAGATGATGGTCGAGTATTAGAGTGTCCACGTTATGTGCAAGTCGTACCGCATTCTGCCATGCCATTGCACGCTGTTTACGCGATATATGTGGCAAGTACAGCGGTGGGCCCGAAGCCAGCACAATCGTCGGCTGCCAGGATGTGATACGTGACACTGTCGCTTCATCAAGCAGTTGGATGTCAGACGCATGCACAAATACCTCTCCCCCTTCTTCTATCCTCGTCATCATTACCATGCCGAGGTGTTCACCGCGCTGACCATGTGGGACAGGGATGGAAAAGGTTAGGAGGCCATCGCTTTGTTCTTCAGCATTTGGCAGCTCGTCATCCAGTGCAATACGCAGCGACCGCAACCGTCGCGACATGTTTTGTGAAATGCCACGTGAGCCTTTAGCCCAGAACCGGGGCTTTTGTGTACGCGCCTGGAGTACGGCGGCTACCATCTGCGCAGGCATCTGATATGGATTTGCATCCACTAAGGGGACATGGTCACCGTGAAAATGGCTGAATACGACATCAGTTGCGTCTTCCAACGCCATCAGGATCTTCTGACGGACTGACTCGCCAACAGATACCTGCAATGGGTGCGGGAGCAGTCCATGACGATTGTAGCCCAATGCTAACCCGGGGTCAATGACTATCTTCCTGTCTCCTACTTCTACTACACAGCTCAGACCACGAACGCCCAGTGATTCCGTACCAAGTATTTCAATTTGCATGGTATATATAGAAAGTATAAGTTCTACCCATAAATGAATTTTATTTAGGACGCAGATTTACACTGATTTACACGGATTTAGTTTCTTCTGCGTTAATCTGTGTCAATAATTTATTTTGTTTTGTTCTTGTCGGGCATTCCTTCAAAAACGATAATCGCAGTAATCAAATCCTGGAATGCAACGCCCGTGGATTTAAAGAAAGTTATATCGTCTTTGCTTGTCCGACCCTCTGCTTTACCGAGCAATACATCACCCAGAGGAATCAAATCCCCCTTCGCAACTATTCCCTTCTCCAATCCACGGTATAGCTCGCCCGAATGCACGCACTGCGAAAAGTCATCAATGAATATCCTGCACTTTTTCAGCACTTCCGGGTCAAATTCTATCTTCGTCTTCGAGTCTGCACCTACACCGTTAAGATGCATCCCCTGCTTTATCTGATCAGAGTAAATAAAAGGCTCAGTTGCAGGCGTTATCGTTGTAACTATATCAGAATCCAGCGCGTCTTCCAGATTGACAACCGCTATATCAACACCAAATTCAGGTTCATATTTCGCGCTAAACGCTCTCGCTCGTTGTTCTGATATATTAAACACCTTTATTCTGTCAATAGAATCTCTCACAGTCAGTATAGCCTTAGCCTGATAATAAGCTTGCTTCCCCGTGCCTATTATACCAAGCGTTTTGGAATCAGACCTCGATAATGCTTCGGTAGCAACACCGGTAGCAGCTCCTGTTCTATATGCGGTCATCTCCTCAGCTTGCATTATCGCCACCAATTGCTGCGTTTTGGCATCTCGGAGTAGATATTCGCCCAATACCGTAGGTAAACCAAGCTTTTTGTTCGCAGGTGCAACTGAAACAATCTTAACACCGCAATACTTGGGGTTATATCGCGGCAGATACGCAGGCATGCATCTCATGTCTGACACATCTGTATCAACATACACCTTCGCAGGCACTACTACCTGCCCTAAAGCGCTTTGTTCAAATCCGCGTTTGATCGCAGAGATGAACGTCTTCCAGCCTATGTTGTCCAGTGTCTCTTTTAGCGCTTCGTTTGTTATAATAAATGCATTCAGCTCTTTTATCTTCTTCATTGTGTATAAACTATAACGTTTACATATTTAGTTTAGGACGCAGATTTACACACAACTTTTTTACCTTCGGTAAAAACCTTGACTAAAATATTCTTGATGTTTTTCTTTTAGCACAGGTTTTCTTTTTGTAAAAAAGAAAAAGTGTTGTGTTAATCAGCGTTAATATGTGTCAATAATTGATTTTATTGTTTAATTTGTTTGTTTGCGGTTAGTAAAAAAACGTTTGTAAAAACGCATCATACTTTTTTTCCAGACTCGCAGGCCCTGTACTTATGTGTGACTCGCTTTTTAGAATAAATCGCCATAACCCATAGTTTTAATAATTACAAATCCAATTATCAAACTAAAATGCAATTTACAATAAAACTCGAAGAATCTGATGAAGGGGGATATACTGCTCAATGTCTTGAGCTCCCGGCTGCGATAAGTGAGGGCGATACAAAAGAAGAGGCTCTGAGAAATATCACAGAGGCAATTCAACTGGTTCTTGAGGTCACGCAAGAACAAGCACGTGCATATACCGAAGTCTTTAAGGTGGAAGTTGCCAGTGCCTAAACTTCCTTCTGTATCCGGTAAAAAGATCATCAGATCCTTGAATAAAATGGGCTTTATCATAGTACGGCAGAGAGGTAGCCATGTCTTCATGCAGAGAGGGGAAGCGAGAGTTACGGTGCCATTACATAACCCTGTCAAGAAATCCACGCTCAAAAGCATAATGAATCAAGCAGGGGTTTCGTTGGATGAATTTCTAGAACATCTTTGAATTTGACGAGCAGTATTGTGCCTAAAAAGTTACGGTGCAGGCTATTGGCAATATGAAATAAATCCACCAAATCATCGTCCTTTATCTCGCAGGAGCGATTTTCCACAAATCTCCACAGACCTCCATGTTTCTCCAACTTCTTCCCTTCTTTTGCTGCTACTGACTTTATTTACCGTCAATGCCGCAGCGCCCCATAGCTTTTCAGAAGCTTGAAGTACAAAACTTTTTAGAAAGTAGAAAAGTTTTATCAAAAATCAGTTTCTTTGGTAAAGCTTTCTTTCTTAAAGAAAACTTTCTCGTGGAAATCCGTGTAATCTTGTGGTTATAAAAATAAGTAACTAAACAGATAAAGCCGCTTTCAATATCACATCCTCATCAAAATACTTACCCACGAGTTGCAGGCCTATTGGCAGCCCCTCTGAAGACCCGCAGGGAATGGATACAGATGGAACTCCTGCCAGATTGACCGAAACCGTATTAACATCCGCGAGATAAAGCGAAAGCGGGTCTTTTATCCTTTCGCCAAGCTCAAAAGCGACAAAAGGCATCGTTGGCATCGCTAGTATATCATGCGTTTTCAACGCATCTTCAAATTCGTTTTTTATCAGTGTGCGCACTTTCAACGCCTTCAAATAATATTTACCGTAATAACCTGCTGAGAGAGCATAAGTGCCAAGAATGATTCGTCGTTTTACTTCCTCGCCAAATCCTTCGCCCCGTATCCGCGAGAAAGTAGAGTGCCAGTCCTCGTCCTTGCCGGATCGAAGTCCATATCTAAGCCCATCAAACCGAGCGAGATTCGATGACGCTTCGGACATCGCAAGGATGTAATAAGAAGCAAGTGCATATTTCAGGTTCCGCATGCTTATCTCCTCGTATGTAGCACCAAACTCCTCGAATTTATGCACTGAGTCCCACACAGCTTTTCCTACTTCTGGAGAAACGCCCTCGATGAACTCTTTTGGTACCCCTATCTTCATGCCTTTTATCGTGTCGCTTCTTCCGTCGTTCAGCCATGAGCAGCGGTAATTTGTAGATGCGTTATTATTTAGCTTTACCTGTGTGCTGTCCCGCTCATCCTTCGCCGAAATCACTTCTAACAGCAATGCCGTATCGGTCACAGATGATGCCATTGGGCCTATCTGCTCCAGTGAATTCGCATACGCGATAAGCCCGTACCTGGAGACGAAACCATAAGTGGGCTTCAGGCCCACGATGCCGCAGAATGATGCGGGACATCTGATGGAGCCACCGGTATCAGAGCCGAGCGCTATAACGGCTTCACCTGCCGCTACTGCCGCTGCACTACCACCTGAAGAGCCACCCGGAACTCTGCTAGGATCATGTGGGTTTCTCGTTGGTCCGTAATAACTTGTCTCTGTGGACGTCCCCATGCAGAACTCGTCCATGTTCGTTTTACCTATGATTATCGCCCCTTCCCGCTTTAACGCTTCTATTACCATTGCATCGTAGGGTGGAACATAACCTGTAAGAATATATGATGCACATGTGGTTTGAATGCCCTTTGTAGTGATGCTGTCTTTGATGGCTATGGGCACGCCAAGCAGTTTCTTCCGTCCATACTCTTCTTCATTCCGCCGCTTATCTACTTCTATCGCCTTTTCTAGAGCAGCATCTTTGTTTAGCGTGATATAGCAATTTAGCTTGCTCCTTTCTATACGCTCATATATCTTCGATAGTAAGTCCTCACACGATAGCGATCCGTTTTTTATACCTTCTACGACTCCTATTGCGGTTGGTAGGTCTTTCTTCATCTTCTTGTTGTATATAAAATAAAGTATAACATCTACATATTTAATTTAGGACGCGGATTTACACTGATTTACACGGATTTAATTTCTTCTTTACTTTTCTTTCAAAGCAAAGCGCCAAAAATATCTTTGATTTCCGCTTCTTCTGTTTCTTTTGCTCAGTTATATTTCAGTTAAATATATAACGTTGTCACGCCATAAGATATAAGATATGGATGAAACGGCTGCTAAAGGGATAAAGATGAAAACGAAATCGCTATGCCCTGTATGTTTCAGAGTGATAGAAGCAGAAGTGTATGAAGAGGAAGGAAAGATACTGATAAAGAAGCGGTGTGAGAAGCATGGCGAATTCGATGATGTATATTGGTCTGACGCAGAGCTGTATCGCAAGTTCGCAAGGTGGCGATATGATGGCAAACCCGGAATCACACTCACAAAGACAGACAAGGGCTGCCCTTTTGATTGCGGTCTCTGTCCAGAGCATAAGAGCTCTACAATGCTTGCTCTTATAGACCTCACGAACAGGTGTAACCAACGCTGCCCGACCTGCTTTGCAAATGCCGCTGTCACTGGTTACCTCTACGAGCCGACTATGGAACAGTTAGAGGAGATGATGAAAATGCTCCGGAGTGAGGTGCCTCCCTGCCCCGCGGTGCAGTTTGCAGGTGGCGAGCCAACGATAAGAGACGGTTTTGTGGATATAGTGAAAATGGCACGAGATCTTGGTTTCTCCCAGGTTCAGGTAGCGACAAATGGTATAGCAATGGCGAAGAGTGAACAGTTCTGTCGCGATTTAGCGGAAGCAGGGTTGCATACGGTTTATTTACAGTTTGATGGTGTGACCGAAGAGCCGTATAAAATATTACGCGGCATACCTGCGTTAAAGACGAAGTTAAAGGCAATAGAGAACTGTCGGAGGGGTGGATTGAAAAGTGTGGTGCTTGTACCCACGCTCATGAAAGGTGTGAATGACGATCAAATAGGCGACATGGTGCGATTTGCAGCTAAGAACCTGGATGTTGTAAAAGGTGTGAATGCACAACCCATATCGTTCGAGGGAAGAGTAGATGAATCTGAGAGGAGGAAGGGCAGAATAACTATTCCTGATTTCATAAATCTCCTGGAAGAGCAAACAGACGGCGAAATACCGCGTGAAAGTTTTTATCCCGTACCTTTTGTTGCACCTATCTCATATTTCGTGGAGGGTTGGAAGGGAGAACCTCAGCTAGAACTCACGGCGCATCCGCATTGCGGTGCCGCGACATATGTCTTTGTTGAGAATGGGAAGTTAATCCCAATAACAGAATTCATGGACGTTGAGGGCTTCATGGAGTTCTTAAAAGAATCTACCGGTGGGCTGGACGGCACGAAAATAAGCAAACTAAAAACCGCAGCAAGGCTAATCGTCTCGTTAAGGAAGTTTGTCGATAAGGATAAGGGGCCAGAAGGTGTTGATGCTACCAGTTTGCTCGCTAGCATATTGGGAGTAGGCAATCGCGATTCTCTTGCGGTCTTTCATCGTAAAACGCTTTTTATCGGCGCTATGCACTTCATGGATATGTATAATTTTGATCTGGAACGGGTAAAGAGATGCGGCATCCATTACGCCACGCCCGACCACCGTATAATCCCTTTCTGTGCTTACAACGCCATCCACCGGCCTTCGGTAGAGAAAGCCTTTTCAACGCCTATCCCTACTAAACCAAACCGTGAATCAAAGTGATAAATTCAGCACTTCGATAATACAAAACACTTAAATTTATTTAAATAGGAAAAGGATAGATATACTTATGCCCTCTTCGAAGAGTAGTATGACCTCGCAGATCATGCGGAGGATGATTACTATGGCAAACAGAGGGCTACATAAAAGCCGTATTGCACGGTCCCTGCGGTATGCCACTCATACGACGATGGCGATGACCGTTATGTGGCAACCACAATACGGTACAAATCTTTCTTATATTATATGCAAAATCTTATCAAAACACCCATCTAAATCTTTTTAATCTGATCATTTGTACAGATATAGAGAAGGTGGTATGATGATGGAAGAGAAAAGGGATTTGTCAGGATTTGTGAACGCGGAAGAAGCGGAAATAGAGCAAATAAAGGAGCGAAAGATGCGTGAGATGGAAGAAAAGATAAAGGCCAAAGGGGAAGAGCAAAAAGAAGGGATTATTGATTATCCTCTTGTGTTAACTGACGAGACATTTATGGATGCAGTAAGAAAAAATTCACTGATCGTTGTGGATTGCTGGGCGCCCTGGTGTGGCCCATGCAAATCGATCGCACCGGTAATAGAAGAGTTAGCGAAGCAATACGCGGGTAAAGTCGTGTTCGGGAAACTGAACGTGGATGAGAATCCAAAAGTAGCGACGGATTTTGCTATTATGGCTATACCTACAATGTTCATATTTAAAAATGGCGAGCCGGTGGATGTTATACAAGGTGCTTTGCCAAAACCATATTTAGAAGCAAAGCTTAAGGAATGGTTGTAAGTAAGTAAGTAAAAAAATAAACTGTATGTAGAACGCCTTACCAAGCGCATAAACAATGAATGAATGAGCGAAATGTTCTCAGATAGAGATGGGCGACAGAGGGAAATAGAAATAGTAAAGACGTTTGCAGATTTGGGGCTGCAGGTTCAGCCAGAGGCAATTGAAATACTCACTAATTATAAATGCAAAAGCTTCGGGATAAATGAGATCGCCGAAAGCGTGACCAATTCGTTAGACCCCTCGATTTTTGTTATTTCACCACAGCAGATAGTCGCGTCTATCGAAAAAATAAACCTGAGCGAGGGAGAGTCCCAACTACGGATGCATCCAAAAGCACCAACAATAATAAAAACGTTCCTTGATCAGGGTAACGGCATAGACCACAAAGATTTCTTACCGCATTTCCTCAACAGATACGAGCGATTAAGTAAGCTAATAAAAAGGCGGATAAGCTGCGGGCAGATACGGTATCTAAAAAATCGGCGAGAAAAGGAAGAGGTATCTATAGTGGGGATGGTCTCTTCTATAAACAAAACGGCGAAGGGAAATACCCGTGTGGACTTAGAAGACCCTTCAGGTAATATGTCGGTAATCCTGACACATCAAGAGGAGGTTATACCTGATGAGGTTATCGGCGTTACGGGTTCTTTATATGAAGGGCAGTATTTAATTGCCAATCGGATAGTGTATCCAGATGTGCCTATCAGTTCAACAAATTCACAATTATCTCTGCCGCTGTCCGAAACGGAAAAACCAGAGCCGGTGCATGCGGTATTCATCTCTGATCTGCATGTGGGAAGTACCACATTTCTGGATGATGTCTGGGACAGTTTCGCGCAGTGGCTAAAAGAGCAGGCAGAAAGTATTAATATCGCTTATCTGGTTGTTGCTGGCGATATTGTAGATGGCATAGGTGTATATCCTGGTCAGGACGAGGATTTGTCTATTACAGATGTTGAAGAGCAATATAAAGTGGCAGCGGGTTATTTTCATGATCTGCCCTCCCATATACACGTGATTATAGCTCCTGGGAACCATGATGCAGTTAGGAGTGCCGAGCCACAGCCACCATTACCAGATGACCTTAAGAAGCTCTTCCCTGACGATACGTGCTTTGTTAGCAATCCATCCTATATAAAGATTGGAGACCGGCTGGTACTGATATATCATGGTCAATCCTATGATGATTTCGTTAACTCCGTATCCCGGCTGAGCTATTCAAAGCCGGAAGATGTAATGGTAGAAATGCTTAGACGGCGGCATGTTGCTCCTATATATGGGACAAACATTTCTATTGTTCCCAATGGGCATGATTATGGTGTAATTGACCAGGTTCCTGATATATTCCATTGTGGTCATACCCATACCGTTGGCGTTTCTAAATACCGGAACGTGCTACTTATAAACTCGGGGACATGGCAATCGCAAACGCCATATCAAAAAAAACGTGATATAACTCCTACTGCAGGATGTGCAACTCTTGTCGAGCTTTCTGAGCTGAAGACAAAGATACTGGACTTCGGAAACACTGTGGGAGCGTAAAGGGACAATATGAAGAGAGGAAACAATAGCGTGAAGATCTCGAGACTGCGTAAAGCTGCGAGCGTATGCAACTGGATTCAGGATAGAGCTTACGGAGAATACGAGAAATTGCTGGCGGATGAAGTACGGGAGCGGAGTCTGCCCGAGCATGTAGCGATAATCATGGATGGGAATAGAAGATACGCAAAGAAGATAGGAATTTCAACAGAAGAGGGTTATCTCTATGGCGCAGAAATAACTGAACATGTGATTGAGTGGTGTTTTGAGGCGGGAGTAAAGCAACTCACAATATATGCCTTTTCTATTGAGAACTTTTGTAGGTCCGCTGAAGAGAAGGAGAGGCTTTTTAAGCTAATGCGTGTGGAATTCGAGAAGATAAGTAAAGATGAGCGGGTTCATAAGCGAGGGGTAAGAGTGAAAGCCATAGGGAATCTCAATTTGCTGCCGGACTCGGTAAAAGAAGCAATACAAAAGGCAGAACATGAAACGGCACATTATAACAGCTTTAAGTTGTTTGTTGCGGTAGCGTATAGTGGAAGGATGGAGATAGTGGATTCCGTACGTATAATAGCGGAAATGGTAAAACGAGGCTCGCTATCTGTGGATGAGATAGATGAAGAGATGATCTCGAAGCATTTATACATTAGCGAAATAGAAGCAGGAGACTCCGATTCGGGAGCAAAAACGAGTGTTGATCTAATAATAAGGACCGGGGGCGAGATGCGATTGAGCAATTTCGTGCCCTGGCAGGCATTAGGCAACGAATGTGCAGCTTATTTCTGCGCGCCTTTCTGGCCCGAGTTCAGAAAGATAGACCTCTTAAGGGCTATAAGGACGTATCAGGAGCGTGAGGCGGAGCAGCAGCAACGCACTACCGCAAGGATTTTAAAGTTGAACCATTTCTTAGAACGAAAATCGTTAGCGAAAAAACATTCTCAGAAAGAAAGTTTTATCAAAGAAGAAGAGCTAAATTATTAGTAACTGTTTTTGCGGAGCAAAAAAGTTTATGAGATCATTTATCGCATTGGATCTATCCAAGGAAATAAGAGAGAGGATAAAGGAGATAGAAAAGCAATTTGTAGGGATGGAGCAAAGCGGGGCGAAATTGAAATTCGTGAATCCGTGGCAGATGCATCAGACGGTGAAATTCCTGGGGGAGGTTCCTGAGGATAACGTGGACCTAATTAAAAGCGCATTGTCAGAAATAACGCAAAAACCGTTTAATATCGAGCTGCGAGGTGTGGGCTTCTTCCCCGAAGCTAAATTGGAAAAAACAAGAAACATACGGGTTATCTGGATAGGCATATGGCGGGGTATTGAGGAGTTGAAGGCATTGCAGGCGGATGTGGAATCGAAGATGCAGGTGTTAGGCTTCCCGTTTGAGAAACGGTTCAGTGCTCATACCACACTCTGCAGGGTGAAAAAGCCATTATCAAGAGAAGAAATAGGGTCGATTTTAAATAAGATAGCGGAATTGAGGGATGTAGAAGCGGGTAAGATGCATGTAGAAGAGCTAAAATTAAAGAAGAGCACGCTTACGCCTAAAGGTCCTATATATGAGGATATATATGTGAAAAAGTTAGTATGATTAGATCTGTTTTTTCTTATTCCCCCATAGGTGATAGAAATGAATAAGCCAAGTGTAACTTTGATGGATTTTCTGCATATGAAAAAGGATGAAGATTTTGAAGAAAAATTAAGTGTTGAAAGTGAAAAGGTCGAGGAAGAAATAGAAGAGAAAGAAACACAGCACATATACTCCGTCCAGGAGGTCACGAGCTACATAAGGCGTAGGTTGGACGAGGATAGTATGTTGAGCGACGTTTATGTTAAGGGCGAGCTATCTAATCTCAGTCAGCCTACTTCTGGTCATTTATACTTTACACTCAAGGATAAATTCTCAGAATTGCGATGTGTTATGTTCCGGGAGAAGAATCGTGGGCTGAAATTCACGCCTGAAAATGGGATGAGCGTGATACTGAGGGGTCATATAAGTGTGTATGAGCGGCGTGGAAGTTATCAGTTATACGTGGATGAGCTGCAAGCTGAGGGGATAGGTGCGTTGTACCTTGCATTTGAGCAGTTAAAGAAGAAGTTAAAGGGAGAAGGTTTGTTTGACTCCCAGTATAAGAATCCGATACCTAGTTTCCCCCGCAAAATAGGCATTATCACTTCGCCAACCGGTGCTGCTATCCGTGACATGTTAAACATTACAAAGAGGCGATTCCCTCATGTGTATATCTTGGTGGCGCCAGTTGCAGTCCAGGGAGAGGAAGCACCCGGGCAGATAGTAAATGCTATTCGAGTGATGAACCGGGTGAATGAGGAGCGGATGAAGATAGACGTGCTGGTGCTGGGTCGCGGAGGCGGCTCGATAGAAGAGCTCTGGGCTTTTAATGAAGAAGCGGTCGCCCGCGAGATATTCGCATCGAAAATACCGGTTATTTCCGCTGTAGGACATGAAACGGACTTTACAATCGCGGATTTCGTTGCTGATAGGCGCGCGGCGACACCGTCAGAAGCGGCTGAATTGGCTGTGCCTGATAAGCGAGAGATAGAGCGGAATTTGAGCTCTTTGGAGTTGCGAATGCAGCAGAACATATTTAACACGATCGAATATCACAGAAAGAGGTTAGAGAGCATAGAGAAGAATATTTTATTTAGAAAGCCTACCGAAAGGATAAACCAACACCGGCAGACGGTAGATGAACTGAAGCGGACGATATTTGCAGCGAGTACGCATCTTGTAACATTGCATAGGAAAAGCTTGCAAGCGCTTACTGGCAAACTGGACGCTTTAAGTCCTCTGGCTATCCTTGATCGGGGCTACAGCATATGTTCACGATTACCAGAAGGTAAAATAATAAGGAGTGTAGAGGATATTTCAGTTGGTGATGTGTTGACGATATTGTTCACGGATGGGGAAGCGACTTCGGAAGTGAAAGAAAAATGGACGAAAAAGAAGAACTAACATTTGAGGATGCGATGAAGCGGTTAGAGAGTATAGTAGAGACGCTGGGTGGCGGGAATCTTTCTCTGGAAGATTCATTGAAGATGTTCGAGGATGGTATGGAGTTGTGCAAATTCTGCAATAAGAAGTTAGACGAAGCGGAATATAAGGTGGAGAAGTTGATGGAGAAGGAGGGTGGTGAGCTAAGCGTGGAGCAACTAAAAGTGGGGGAGTGATTAATCCTTCGACACCATCACTTCTGTTGCTTTTATCACTGCTTCTACGTAATCGCCTTTTTTCAGATCAAGGGCGTCTACCGCATCCCTGGTTATCAACGCAGTTATGATAGTAGGCGTTGAGACCTCGATTTTTACAGAAGCAGCAACTTCTCCTTTCTCTATCGCCTTTACAACACCGCTAATTTTATTCCTTGCGCTTATCTTCATATCCAATGCCTCCCAATAGTCCTCATCTGCCGACAAACTACTTAGATACTGCTCATATCGTTCATATTCACGTAAAACTCGTGCTCCTTCTTCCGTTAGCTCTGCACCACCTCCGCCTTTCGCACCGCCACGATGTGTCTTTACCACAGGAGCGCCTATTGCTTCTTCTATCTTCCTTATATGCTCCCATGCAGATCGGTAAGGGATAGAAAGCGTTTTGGCTGCATTTCTAATAGAGCTCAAATCGCGAATCGCTCTGAGTAACTTTGCTCTGCCTTCGCCCAGGATCGCCTTTCCTCTATGCTCTAGCCAGGGCTTATACCGCGATTCGTATTTCTTTACCGGTGTGTGCATAAGTGTTAATAGAAAGAAGCGAAGTTAAAATTTTAATCTATCTTTTTATGCTGTGTTATGTGATGTATTTTGCAAAATTCTTACTCGATTACTTGATCCTTTTGGCCGTCTCGTCACCTTCTTGTTCATGCCATATCAACTCATTAACTTTCCCAGTTTCATCTCTGATAAAACTAATTTCTGCATCAACTATCTCTCCTTTATAAAAATATCTGGTTTCAGATAGTGGTAATATTTCAAATTTATCCTGTCCTGTTACCCGTGCAAATAATTTATCGCCTTCTCTTGAAATCGTTAATGCGACGTTGGGAGCGAACTCATATTCTCCAATAAAATCATCGTAAATAGATGGGTCCACCGCGACTGCTTTCTTCAAGGTCTTCAATTCAAAATTCTGATTTAATATGTAGAAGCCAATATCACTAATATCTCCCTTTGAATTTGAAAGAACAACAACAGCTTTTTTATTCTTTTTGTCAAAACCCATAAAACTCTTGTATCCACCAGTCTCACCGGAGTGGCATATAATTTCAGAGTTAAACTTTTTCATGATATGCCATCCTAGTCCAACTTCGTATCCTGGAATGCCTATAGGAGCAAATACAATTTGTGTTTTTTCCATTGCCTGGTATAACTTGGTTTCCTTCAATCCCATTTCAGCAGATAAGAAAGTAAGCATGTCTGAAGCCGTAGAGCGTAGCGCACCTGCTCCTGCCAAAGCTTGCCAATCCCAATTAGCAACTTCAGTATCTCCAAAATGGCCTTTAGCCAATAGAACTTGTTGCTGAGGAGTTAAAGAGATTGTCGTATTTTTTAATCCTAATTCATTACAAATTCGGTTTACAACTACTTGTTCATAGGTTATACCAGATTTTAATGCCAGAGTATGACCCAGAAGACCCGCTCCAAAATTAGAATATTCATATTGAGCGCCAATGTCTCTATTAAGGGTGTAATTAGAGAGGAAATCATACGTATCCTCTACCGTATAATCTGCATAGGGGTTGCTCCAATCTTCAGGAGCAAAATTTTCCGGCATTCTTGGTAAACCAGAGGTATGTGTAGCCAAATGCTGCAAAGTAATTTTTTTGCCATTCCGCGTAGGTACTTTTACCTCTTTTGGAAGAAATTTATCAATGGGATCATCTAAACTTATTTCCCCTTCCTCAACCATATCTGCCAGTATCAATGAGGTAAACACTTTTGTTATTGATCCAATCTCATAGATAGTGTTTTCATTTACATCTTGTGTACTACCTTTAGCCAATTTTCCATAATTATAGTATTTGGAGCTGTCTTTATCTAACACACCAACAACAATACTTACACTATATCCATTATCTACTCTTTCCCGGATTAGTCTTTCAATTTCAATTTCTTTGGATAATGCAATGTCCTCTTGGGCTAAGCATCCAATTAACATTGCTATAACTCCAAATAAAACAATAACTAAAACAGCTATCGAGCGAATCTTCGATTTTTTCATAATTCCTCCATTTTAATTTGGCAAAATATTTAATTTAGTTCTTTTTTTTCTATCACCCTCTATTTTTCAAAATGTCACTAAAAGCAGTTTTATGCCCAGCTAGGTCAACAACCCCACCAAAAACCGCACATAATTCTCTAAATCCGCTATTGCAACGTTTTCATCAGGTCCATGCGGGTTGCAATCCACGAAACAGCCAACGCCAAAAGCACAAACCGGCTGATTCGTCCTTTGAACTGCATATGCGACATCCAAACCGCCTTGTACACCGATTATGGGTTTATAAAGGCCAAATGCGTCCGATACGACATTCTGCACCCGCTTTGTCCATTCGCCGCTTTGCTCGGCGAACATAGGTGGGAATCCGGGCTTACAATGCAGCTCTATCTCTACCCCATGTTTTGCCCCTATCGTTTCTACTGCATCTTCCAGTTCCTTTATCACTTCCTCTTCTTTTTCCTCCGGGATATATCTTCGATCACCCCGTAAGGTGCAGCTCGGAGGTATCACATTCTCCTTTACACCGCCAGAAATCATAGTAACGTTAAAAACCGGCTTTATGTGCTTCTGACCAGTTAGTTCTGTCATAATAGGGCCGCACGGGGCTTTCGATTCCCTACTCTCTATCTGCCTTTTCAAACCCTCTAACTCGCCCATCACCAGCATTGCCTTTTCTATCGCATTCACACCTGAAAAAGGAATGGAGCTGTGAGCGGATTTACCATACACTGTCATCTCCCAATTCATTACCCCGTTCGTTGCTATGCATACCCCTTCGTTATCGCCATCCATACAGAGTAAATAATCACCTTTTAGTAATCCATAATCAGCAAAGAAGCACAACCCCGAGTAGGTCCCTAGCTCTTCATCCGTGGTCAATGCAACCCGGAGATTATACTTGCTTTTTATGTCCTTCTCTTTCATCACACGTAACGCAGTTAAAAGCGATGCGACACTACCCTTTGAGTCAGCTACACCGCGTCCATATATCCTACCGTCTTTGATTACCGGGTCAAAAGGCGGCGTGCTCCAACCCTCACCTGCGGGAACCACATCTAAATGCGTGTATATATCTACACTTTCTTTTGCACCGCAATCTTTAGTAGCAAGAAGGTTCACTCTCTCGCCGCTTAACTCCGCACTCTTTTGCCTTGCTTCGTAAACATCCTCTGGCATCTCTATCCGTTCACATTCAAACCCTAAATCATCAAATACTGGTATAAGCCAATCCACTATCTTTCCGTAATTCTCTCCAGGCGGTACATATGTGGGTATCTTGACCAATTCTTTGAGAGAATCTGTAAGATACTTCCTCATCTCCAAATCCACCTCTTCGCTTTCTTCCATCTTTACCTATATAAGCTATGACCTTCGTTTGTTTTATAACATTTCTTTTGGTAACGCTTTCCTTTAAGAACATAGAGATATTGACTAAAGTAAAAATAAGGGAGCATATATAGATGCAAGACAAATTTAGCTGTATTCTGGTTGACTGGAACTATGCGTATGATCTTTGCAAGGATGTAAGAGACGAGATAAAGGAAGCGGGATTCAAGCCGGAGGTTATAGTTGGCGTGGCAAGGGGTGGCTGGTACTTAGCTCGTGTACTTTGCGATTTCTTCTTGCTTAAGGATCTGCTCAGCTTGAAGATGGAACACTGGGGTGTAACGGCCACAATTACCGGTACCGCGGAACTGAAATATGGGCTTGACGATGCGGCACAGGCGAAACTAAAGGATAAGCAAGTATTAATAGCAGATGATATAACGGACACCGGTGACAGCATAAATCTTGTTGTTGAATATATTAAATCTATGGGCGCAAAAGAGGTAAGAACTGCAACATTACAGCATAAAACTTCCTCCTCCTTCATTCCCGATTTCTATGGCGAGCTCATGAAAGAATGGAAATGGGTGGTATATATCTGGAGCATTCATGAGGATTTGATGGACTTAATGGGGCGGGTGATTGCTAATGGCGGGCTGAGCATAGAAGAAATAAGAGCTGCTATGAAAGAAGAATTTGACTTTTACGTGCCATATCACCTCCTAAATGAGGTATTAGTAAATATGGAATATCACGGTAAGATAAAAAGTAAAGAAGAAAGGGGGAAGGTTGTGTGGGTACTGGGCTAAATTGCCGGGATTTTATTTTATAGTGACTCAATACCAAAAGACTCCCGCAACACCTCTTTATTTATCTTCCCACTTGTAAATGTCTTTCCGCTGTTCAGTTCATTTACCGTGATCTGCGCAGGTGCAAACATGGCTGCATCTACCTTGTAGAAGTCGAAACCCGCATTTTTAAATGTTGTGTAGAACGGTTTCCCATAGTCCTTTGAGATCTGCGAAGGCACTTTCTTCAGGTATCCCTTCAAATCTTCCACATCATCGTATTTTATCACGTAATAAATGTGACTACCGTATATGATACAATCATTGGTCGAACCCATGCACTTCACATCATCACCAACAATAGGTGAGATTGGTATGATACCATGAGCGTGTTCTATGCGGTTTATATCAAAACCTAAAGACTCGAGCTTGTGAACGCCTGTTTCCACGCCTCTGGCAGAAATCTGTACAGAGCCCGCAATGGATGCTGTCGGTGCCACCACGATATAAAGGTCTTCTGGTTCTACCCTGCATGCCTTCGCTATTTCTTCCGTCACTTCTTCATCTGGCATACTGCCACATTCTAAAACCAACACGGCCTCACTTGCATCGTCTTCATACCCTATCTTCTTATATAACTCTTTCGGATTGAGTGAAAGTGCTCTTGCGGGTCCAGAACCCATACCGAAGAATTTATTCACACTTATCCGCCATCCCGCAAATTGCGATGCCATACAGGCGATTACCGGATGGTCCGTAGTAATCTCTATCGCAGGCACGACCATTTCACCGAGATCAAAGCTGCTGAATTTGAGATCTGCAAGGTCTGCCATGCATATCCGAGATAAGTATAACCCTGCTTCTAGTCCCCCTTCTTCTTCCACCCCGGCATCTATTATCGTTGTCCCGTTAGCCAACTCGTCTATGCCCACCCGCAGCTCATCCGCGTTGTCCATCATCTCTTCAAATACATCCAATCCATATTCATTCACGCTTATCATCATTCTTTTCCACCACACCTATTACATACCATGCACCTCTATTTATTATAATGATCTGGTTTTGTCAAAAATCGTGTAAAAGACCAAAAAACATTAGGGGTCTATCTGAACAGTATCACCTCTTTTCTCTTCTTTCCTGCCTTCCACTCCTTCATCTTCTCGTTCAGCAAATGCTGGTCCACAAAGGCGAAATCGCCATTTTCTTCCTTTAGCAGTAAAGGTATCTCATCAATAGAAAAAGTGGGAATGCGAAACACAAGAAACGTATTAGTGGCGAAATGCGATAACTCTTTACCATATATTACAGCACTAATACCCTTCTTCGCTAACAGTTCCGCTGTGCTTGCCCCGCCCCCACTACTGTCCTCGAGGAATATGACGTCTCCTTTTTTTAGCCCATACCGCCGATGTGCATCTAATATTGCATCATGAGAGAAAGCTTTTATCAGCTTTATCCTTTTCCCGCCCTTTACCCCTCTTTTTCCTTTCCGTTCTTCTATGATCGTCCTTAAATCAGCATTCAGCTCGTCCTGTTCTTTTAATTCCTCTCTCAGCCGCACTATCTTATTGTCTCTCCGCCGTATCTCTTCTATTACTGCCATCTCCCTTCTCCCTTCAGACCGTATAGAATCGAGTTTGTGGTTCAAACGACTTATTTTGAGCTCTTTTTCAGCGTCCACAGTCTTTAAAGCGGTCGTGAGCTCTTCCAGCATCGCTATCTTTTTGTCTTTACCCTTTATAATTCCGCGTAATCTGAGAATATTTTCGCTTTCGTCATTGCTCTTTTTCTCTTCTGGCCGCTCCACTCTTATAACTTCTTTATTCTCCCATTTCAGACTAATTAATTTGTCTATTGCTGCACTTATAGAGACACCTTTAACCACCTGCGCCTTCACCTCTTCCACGTCCACACCTGCCGGCGTCTTCTTCTGTACCTGCGAGAATTTCTTCCTATAGCGCTTGAATGCAGTGACAGAAGCAGCTAAAGCATCCCTTTCATGTGCGTTTTTATATCCGTAGCCCGCTCCCTTCGTCAGTGCAATCTTCTCCTCCAGTGAGAGGGATTCGTCTAGTTCTGGGACAAGAGAGGAGAAGATGCTGCTTATCCTTTTTACCATTGAAGGGGTGGGTGTGACATCAGAAGCGACTATCAAAGGCTTTCCAAGCGATATTATCCGTGCTACTACGTCGGAGACCGAATAATTCTTTGAGCTGAATACGTCTATTGGTCTCCCGTCAAGGTCGAGCATGGCAACTCCTATCGTGGTACCGGGATCTATGCCAACGATGGTGTAGCTTCGTTTTATGGATGAGTATGCCATCTGCTTATTTTTTAAAATCAGATTACTACACAAATATAATTTTAATTACTTATTTATGGTAGAGATGGGAGAGGAATGAATGAAACTGGGAATAATCGCAGATACGCATGATAATCTCGAAGCAATAGAAAAAGCGGTAGGGGTGCTATATGAAAGACCCTTCTGTATTTGCACTCGCCGCGAAGAAGCTAATTATGACGCATAAACCAAAGATAGTGGGGGCGTTGGCGGTATCGGGCGCTTATGATGTGGTGATATATGGGCATACACATAAAGCGGAGATAGAGAAGAAAGAGGATAAAGCGTTGATGATAAATCCCGGAGAATGCTGCGGGCGCCTCACGAGAAGGAGTACGTTTGCCATACTCGATTTAGAGAAGGATGAGGCGAAGATAGTGCAAGTGTAAAAATCATGAAAAAAGCGCAAATTATTTATAATGATAACTCAAACCCATATAAAAAGGAAGATTAGTAAATAATATGTAAGGAGGAATACTCAAATGGGAACGTTATATGAAGACATAATTGATTATGGTGGAGAGGTTTTTGGCAAGGAGCATTTAGAAACGCTCAGGGAGTGCGTGCAATGCGGTAAGTGTACTGGCGGCTGTCCCTCTGGGAGGAACACGGCCTTCAGGACGAGAAAGCTAATGCAGATGGCTCTGGTGGATATGCGTGAGGAGATTTTTAACGCCCCCGAATTGTGGTTCTGCTCAACTTGTTACACCTGTTATGAAAGATGTCCAAAGGGTGTAAAAGTGACAGATATAATAAGAACGATAAGGAACTTGGCGGCGAAGGAAGGGCACATGTCTGTTCCACACAGGATGATTGGCGTTTATGTGATGAAAACAGGTCATGCAGTGCCGATCGGTCCTGCTCAGATGGAACTGAGGGAAGCGGTAGGTCTCGAGTCGCAGCCGCCGACTGCGCAACATCCTCAAAACAAAGACCAACTGGAGCAGGTGCAGACAATATTCAAGACGACGGGCTATGACGCGATGATTGATTTTGATTGGGACACGATGAACTTAAAAGGGATGGATAAAGGGGGTAAGAAATGACGGAACATCCAACGGAATATGCTTATTTCCTCGGTTGTATCACGCCGAACAGGTATCCGGGGATAGAAGCAGCAACGAAGAAGATATTTACGGAGTTTGGGATAGAGACGAAGGAGATGGTGGGTGCTTCGTGCTGTCCAGCGCCGGGAGTCTTTGGCTCTTTTGACATGCATACGTGGCTTCCTGTCGCAGCGCGTAATCTCGCTATTGCGGAAGAGATGGATCTCGAAATATATGTAACGTGTAATGGCTGTTACGGGTCACTTCAGGAAGCAGACCATTTACTGCGGGAGAATCCAAAGTTAAAAGAGAAGACCAATAAGATATTAGGTAAATTTGGCAGGGAATACAAAGGCACTACAAAGGTGAACCATTCAATTGTGGTTCTTCACGACTTTATTGGTTTGGAGAAGCTAAAGGAGCGTATAACGAAACCGATGAACGATGTGAATGTAGCGGTGCATTACGGCTGCCATTTCCTCAAACCACGAGAGGTGCGTGGACACGGGTCTTCGGAAACACCCTATATCCTGGAGGATCTTGTAAAGGTAACCGGTGCAAAAGACGTAGATTATAAGGATAAATTGATGTGCTGTGGCGCTGGTGGCGGAAACCGAACTGCTGACTCTGTTCAATCTCTGGAATGGATGCGTCAGAAGCTGGTGAGTGCGATGGAAGTAGGCTGTGATTGTATGGTTCATCCCTGTGCTTTCTGCCATTTGCAGCTTGACAGAGGTCAAGCGGAGATGAACAAGGCTTTCGGCACATCCTTTGATTTCCCCATACTATTCGCCACGCAGTTCCTCGGGCTCGCAATGGGACTCAGTGAAAAAGAAGTGGGATTGGACGCGCAAACAACAACAATGCCAGAGAAATTACTAAAATAATATAAAATAGAAAAGAAAAAATATTTTTTTTCTTCTTTTTGTTTTGTTTAAGAGAGTTAAGAATGAATTTACCAGAGTTTTGTGGGTTTAGCTAGCACTGCTTTAAATTGTCCTTTTTTCTGTCTTACGGCACGCAAGTCCTTCTCCTTTTCCGTTATTTTATTTATCAGGTCTGTCCTCTGATCCTCTTCCGCTGCACTTTTAAATTCAGTTACTAAATCGCCTATATCCTTTACCAATGCAGCTATTTCTTCATCCTTCTCCTTTATTTCCTCTTCTGGTACTACGCCCATTTTACATTACTACCTCCATTTATGTTATAAATGCAAGATATGATACTGCCAGCATTTATATCTTTCTATTTTTAGCCTTTCAATACGATCTCTATATGGACATCTTTGGGTATGGGTATGCGCATAAGTTGCCGCAGAGCTCTCTCATCGGCTTCTAGGTCTATCAGCCGCTTATGTATGCGCATTTCCCAATGATCCCATGTAGGGGACCCTTCACCATCCGGGCTTTTTCTACACGGAACCATCAGCTTCTTTGTGGGAAGAGGAATGGGGCCTGACATTCTAACACCAGTGGTCTCAACGATCTTTTTTACTTGATGGCATATCTCATCCAATTTCATATGGTCTATACTCGATAGTTTTATCCGTGCTTTTTGATGCATTTCGTTCCCTCTTCCTGCTAGCCTTGCTTTATTTCTCCTTTAGGTCTATTACCATACCAGCAGCAACTGTTTGCCCCATGTCCCGGACTGCAAACCGGCCGAGCTGTGGTATCTCCTTTACACGCTCGATGACTAAAGGTCTTGTCGGTTTTACTTTTATGATAGCGGCATCGCCCGCTTTTATAAAGTCCGGGTTTTCTTCCACTGTCGCTCCTGTCTTAGGGTCCATCTTCTTAGTAATTTCCAGTATCGTAGCAGCGACCTGCGCAGTGTGGGTATGGAAAACCGGGGTATATCCAGCGGTAATTGCACTTGGATGCTGGAGTACAACTATCTGTGCCGTGAACTCATCAACAATCGTTGGCGGGTTATCCACAGGCCCACAAACATCACCTCGCCTTATCTCTGTCCTGCTTATTCCACGAACATTCCAGCCGATGTTATCACCGGGGATAGCTTCTTCGATCTCCTCATGGTGCATCTCTATTGTTTTCACCTCTCCTTTCACAGCAGGAGGGTTGAAAATCACGGTGTCTCCTTTCTTCATCTTCCCTGTCTCCACTCGCCCTACAGGCACGGTCCCTACACCGGTTATTGTATATACATCTTGCACGGGTATTCTAAGCGGAAGATTAACTGGCTTATCCGGCACTTTCATAAGGTCTAACGCTTCTAAAAGCGTAGGCCCGTCGAACCAGGACTCTTTATCACTTTTCTTTGTTATATTCACACCATCAAGTGCGGAAACGGGAATAAAGACGACGTGCTCCTCCTTGTAGCCCACCAACCCCAGAAGTGCTAGCAGCTCCTTTTTTAACTCCTCATAGCGCTTCTGATCGTAATTAACACGGTCCATTTTATTTATAGCTATGATCAACTGAGTCACACCCAAAGTTCTGGATAAGAATACGTGCTCCTTCGTCTGAGCCATTATACCGTCCTTAGCATCTACTACCAACACCGCTGCATCAGCCTGTGATGTCCCGGTGATCATGTTCTTTACGAAATCCCTGTGTCCAGGGCAATCCACAATCGTATAATAATACTTGTTAGTATCAAACCTTTGGTGGGCAACATCTATTGTTATTCCCCTCTCCCTTTCATCCGCCAAAGTATCCATCACCCAGGCATATTCAAAAGTCGCTTTTCCTATCTCTGCTGCCTTTTTCCTGTACTCTTCTATTATATGAGGATCTATCGCTCCTGCCTCTGTTAGCAACCGACCCAACAGCGTTGACTTGCCGTGGTCAATATGCCCAATCATTGCCAGATTCATATGCTCTTTCTCTACCATCTTTTCCTTTTTCCTCCTTCTTCTTCTTCTAATCTGTAACCTATAAGCTACCTCTCTTTTATCCTCTTTTACTATAGCTTAAATGTTTATTTCTATCTTATTTATTATTGTATGAGGTATTCAAATTTGTGATGGCACATTCTAAAGTTTGAACAAACAGGAAATGAAGCTTAAATCCGACTGTATCCCTTGCTTGGTAGAAAGGACGAAATATGAGTGTGATATTCTATTTGAGGATGATAAAGAAAAGATACTTGTGCTGAGGGATTTTATTGCTTTCCTTTTTGAACATCTCGAAGGTGAACTGAACGCGCCTGTTTTTTTTGGCACCGAGAGGGAGAGAATATTAAAGAGGCGAAGTGGCGCGGAAGATCCTCACGAATTGGTAAAACGGCGAAGTAACAAAGTAGCAAAAGGGTTGCTTTTAGAAGCGTATACCTTTTACAATGCGGCAAGAGATAAACTAGAAGCGTTGATACGGATAGCGGCAGCGGCGAATTCAATGGAATATGGCGTAAAAGGGTATTCATACAGCGATGAAATTTTTAGACGTGATTTCTTGCGGACTTTAAACGAGAAACTTAATTGGGATAGGAGCGTGATTTTAGCCGCGATAAATAGCCGAGAGCGGTTGATATATCTAACGGACAATGCAGGCGAGGTATTTTTCGATGTGTTTGTGATAAGGGAGTTGATAAAAATGGGTAAAGAGGTGATTGTGTCGCCGAAGAGCGCACCTGTTATAAACGATGCAACGATAGAAGATCTAAAGGAAGCGGGTATCTCTTCTTCCGAAGCGGGGTGTAAGATAATTCCGAGTGGCGCATACATAGGTGTATCATTAGAAGAAGCGGAGGGGGAGTTCATGGACGTGTTCAGCGATGATAGGTATCTGGTGATAGCGAAGGGGATGGGGAACTACGAATCAATATCCGAGTTTGAATCGAAGTTAGATCTGAACGGCCGGTTAATATACCTCTTCAGAGCGAAATGCGAACCAATAGCGGATGATATAGGAGTGAGAAGGGGCGAACTTGTTGCTAAATTCGCGTGAGAAATGAAGATGCAAAATAAAGAAGAGATCCTTTTCTCTGCGGCTGAGAGCGAATTCAGAGAATCGCTGAGAGCGTTCCTTGAGGGCGTGGATGCGAAGAAGATAGAGCGTGAGATATATGAACGGGATTTTTATCCGCGAGCACTCTACGCTAAACTAGGCGATGCCTGCTTCTTAGCGCCTGTATTGCCCGAAGAATATGGTGGCAGGGGGAAATTGGTATATGAAGCGATATTGGCAGAGGAACTTGGTGCTGCTTGCGTGCCGCTCGCATGGATACATTCCACCTCCTCTTATGCATACGCAACGATTGCACGGTATGGTAACGAGGAGCAGAAGAGTATCTATTTGCCTGCAATGAAAAGCGGTGCTAAGATCGGTGCAATTGCGATAACTGAGCCCGAAGCGGGAAGTGACGTTATGCGTATCAAGACAAGCGCAGAGCGAAAAGGCGATGAGTATCTGATCTGTGGAGAGAAGAGGAACATAACAAATGGTAGTAAAGCGGATGTCCTCTTAGTATGGGCGATAACAAATCCTGTGGTTGATCCGGCAAAGGGAATAAGCGTGTTCATTGTGGAATCAGACACTAAGGGGTTTGAGGTGAAGCGTGATTATAAGCTACTGGGCGGGTTTCCAGGCACGGTAAATTCTTATCTCAGGTTTGATGATGTGCGAGTACCGGGGAAAAATATGCTCGGCGGCGAGAACGAAGGGGCAAGGGTAATGTTCGATGAGTTATCTATTGAGCGAGTGTTATATGCCGCGATGTTAGTTGGCGAGGCGAGACCAATACTAGAACTCGCGGTCGAATATTCAATGGATAGGGAGCAGTTCGGGACCGCGATAAGCCGATTCGAGGCAATAAGTTTCAAAATCGCGGACATGGTGACGAAGTTAGAAGCTGCTAAGTTGATGGTCTATCATACCGTTAGGCTGATTGATGGGGGGTTCGAAGCAGAGCAGGAATCGGCGATGGCAAAGCTTCTTGCTTCTGAGGCGTTTTACGAAGTTGCGCATAACACTGTACAGATATTGGGTGGCCGGGGACTCGCAGACGAATATCCCGCGGAATGGGCGTTCCGGATGGCGAGGTTGTCTATGATTCCCGCGGGCACAAATGAGATAATGCGGTTTATTATACAACGTGAGGTATATAAGGGGTATAAGGGTAAGAAGGGGGGTTAAGACACTCTGCTGAAGATCCGACTTTTTCATGTTGTACTGCTAGTATTCTCAAGATTGCAACATCTCGAAAAAATTAAAGTGTGAAACTTTAACGTGTATTGTGAATATATATTCATATATGCCAGGGCGAAGACTGTGCAGGTGCGTAAGCGTCAAGCCAAATTTCCTCCTCTTCGAGCCACGACGAGGTGAAAGAACGCCTAATCCTGAGGTCTATGAAAGATTGATATTGAAAGTGGAAGAACTGGAGAGCATAAGGCTTAAAGACTATCAGCGGCTAAGTCAGGAAGAAGCAGCGAAAAAAATGGGCGTTTCGCAACCTACATTCCATCGAATAGTAAGCGAAGCACATCGGAAGATAGCAGAAGCTTTTGTTGAAGGGAAAGCAATAAGAATAGAAGGCGGTAATTATGTAATATTGAGTGCTAACAATGAAACGCATGTGCCCCTTTCGAAACTGTCTCCTGACTGGAAAAGAGGGAGACATGGGCGTGGTGGAGATCCTTTGGTTTCATCATAGTCTATCATTTATATACTCATATGAATATATATTCACATAAAGAAGAAAAAATCAAAATCTATAGGAAGAAGGTGAAAGATAAAGATGAAGATATGCGTAACCGCAACGGCAGGAGACCTGAATGCACAGGTAGACCCGAGGTTTGGAAGGTGCCAATACTTTGTAATCGTAGATTCGGAGACAATGGCATTTGAAGCGATGGCGAACGAAGCGATTGCCGCACCGGGTGGAGCGGGAATTCAGGCGGCACAAACAATGGTGAATAAAGGTGTGAATGTAGTCATTTCGGGGAATATAGGTCCCAATGCTTTTCAAGTGTTGTCCACCGCTGGTGTGAAAATTGGAACAGGCGCTTATGGCACGGTACAAGAAGCTGTTGAGATGTATAAAGGCGGTAAGTTAGGTGAGACAGGTACTTCAACAGTAGCTGCTCATGCTGGTATGGGCGCTACTGCACCGGGTGGCGGATTTGGCATGGGCACGAGCATGGGTATGGGCATGGGCGGAGGACGAGGCGGCGGTAGAGGGCAAGGCATGGGCAGAGGTATGGGCAGAGGTATGGGACTTGGCATGCAGCAACCACTGCCTTCGCAACCACAAGCGCCGCAGGCACCAATAAAGCCTCGAACGAAAGAAGAAGAAATCGAAGACCTATCGAACATGGCTAATAGACTGGTGAAAGATTTGGAAGAAGTGAAGAAGAGGCTAGAAGAACTTAAAAAGAGGTGACGTAAAATAAGATGAGTGGCATGGGTAGAGGAGGAGGAAGAGGTCAAGGAATAGGACGAGGAGGTCAAGGGCAAGGGAGAATGGGTGGCAGCGGATTGGGTCCTGCCGGAGATTGTCGATGCCCGAATTGTGGCTATACAATGTCGCATCAAACGGGGGTGCCATGCTATCAGCAGAGCTGCCCAAAATGCGGGTCTAAAATGGCGAGACCATAAAAAAAATTAGGAGGCGATAAGAAAAAAATGGGAGGAAATAGACACAGAAACATGTATTATCTGACTGGTTTACCCGGCTGGATGCGATTTGGATACTCTCCGGGTTGGGTAGGAAGAAGCCCAACGGGAATGCCGCCGGGTGCACAGTATCTCACACAGACAGGACAGATGCCGCAGTTTGCTTCTTGGATACAGCAGCAAGCACCAGCAGTTGCACCGGTTGCACCAATGGGCATGGCAGCAGTGCCGAAAGAGCAGGAGATTTCTATGCTCGAATCGCAGGCACAGATGCTTGGGGACCAGTTAGAGCAGATAAAGAAGAGACTGGAAGAACTGAGAAAGTAAAGAGTGGAAAGGGCCAATTAGAAACATGAGGAGAAGGGAATGGGTAAATGCGAACTGTGTGGAAAAGCGAGAAGATAGCTCTTTCTTGCTCCTTTTTCTTTTTTAGTGTGCTATGCAGCAATCTATACAATCATTAGCTTGGAAAGCTTTTGTTAACGAAGAACTATGCGTAGGGTGTGGAAAGTGCACCGCGGTTTGCTGTACCGGTGCGATTGGAATTGTTGATAAAAAAGCAGTAGTGGATTTTAACAGGTGTATCTGCTGCACTGCTTGTGTACGGGCTTGTCCAAAGGGTGCCATCCAAATAGCCCCACATTCATCTCCAATTTTGCAGAGAGATCCAGTACTAGAGAGGCTAAAAACGCAATTAAACGTCGTAAGGTCCAAAGTTGAAGAGATGGAAAGAAGTATCGAAGAGCTATAAGTGTGTAAATATTTAAACGTTAAAAAATGCGTGATGAAATGCAGGTAAAATGGAAAAAATAACCGAAAAAAATGAAACTTCCGATTTCGATGAACTAACCAAGAAGATGGAAGAGGAAATATTAGAAGAGGAAAGGGGAATATACACTGAGAAGACACTTGAGGCGGCATACAACCCAAAAAACGTTGGTGAACTGGAAGCCCCCAGTGGTGCTGCCAGAGTAACCGGCCCCTGCGGAGACACACTGCAGATGCATATTAAAGTTGAAGAGAATAAAATCGTAGATTGCAAATTCATAACCGATGGTTGTGGTGCTTCAATGGCATGTGGAAGCGTGGTTACAGAACTGGTGAAAGGTAAGACAATCGAAGAAGCACTCACGGTAGAGGGCAAGGACGTTTTATCCGTTTTGGGTGGTTTACCGGAAGAAAACATTCATTGCTCTGTGCTTGCAATGGACACGCTAAGAGCAGCTCTGGAAGATTATAAGAGTAAGAATAAGAATAGGAATAAAAAGAGGAATAAAAAAGAGAGGAGATGAACATATGAAACTATGCATTCCCTCATTGGGAAATGGAGGATTGGAAGATCTTGTAAGTGAGCATTTTGGAAGAGCACCAACATTTACTGTTGTGGATATGGTGAGTAACAAGGTGGAAATTGTGCAGAACACGGGTGAACATTTTGGCGGTGTAGGCAATACACCGGATCTCGTAGCAGGTGCGGGTGCAGAGATAATGCTCTGTTCCGGATTAGGCCCTCGTGCAATAAGCGCGTTTGAACAGTTGGGGATAGAGGTGTATGTAGGCGCCAGTGGTACGGTAAGCGAAGCAATAAGCGCTTTTCAGGCAGGGAGACTCAACGAAGCTAGTGATGCCAATGCGTGCAAAATGCACCGGCATTAATGGGACGCACAATGCAACAAAACGGTGAACCGATGATTATTGCGGTAGCAAGCGGCAAAGGCGGTACGGGAAAGACAACCGTAGCTGTTAATCTGGCTCTGTCGCTTTCGAACGTACAATTAATGGATTGCGATGTAGAAGAGCCAAATTCACATATCTTCCTTAATCCGGTGATCGAGGAGATAAAGCCGGCGTATACGCTGGTGCCAAGGGTCAATTACGATTTGTGTGATTACTGCGGTAAGTGTGCTGCGGCGTGTGAATACAACGCTCTTGTTGCGGTGCCACAAAAAGAAGTAATGCTGTTTCCGGAACTTTGCCACGGCTGTGGGTTATGTTCCTTAGTATGCCCGCAGGATGCGATCAGCGAGGAACCGAGGGAGATCGGCGTTATAAAAACAGGAAAAAGCGGTGACGGCAACGTTGACCTCGTGTACGGGGTGTTGAATATCGGGGAGATAATGGCAACACCGCTGATCGACCAGGTAAAAGCGGACCTTGATCCGGAAAAGACAGTGATTATTGATGTATCACCGGGAACGGCATGCCCGGTGATTGCAGCCGTGCAAGGAAGCGATTACTGCATTCTTGTGACTGAGCCCACCCCGTTTGGGCTCTACGATTTGAGGCTTGCAGTTGAGGTGCTCAGAGTGCTTAAGATTCCTTTTGGCATGGTTATAAATAAAGCAGGGATTGGGGATCGAAAGGTGTATGAGTACTGCGAGAAGGAAGGGATTCCGATTTTGCTTGAGATTCCACATGACACGCGGATTGCACGTTACTATTCTGAGGGCGTGCCCTTTGTGAAGGCGATGCCGGAGTGGAAGGAGCGATTTGCAGGGATAATTGATAAAGTTCTATTATAACCACGAGATTACACAAGATTTACACAACACTTTTTCTTTTTTAAAAAAGAAAATTTAGCCTGTGCTAAAAGAAAAAATAGTTCTTTTGGTACAGCTTTTCTTTCTAAGAAAAGGGTTTTTGTAAAAATGTGTGTAATCTTGTGATTATAAAAGGTATATGCAAATGAAACAAATAACGGTTATTAGTGGAAAAGGTGGCACGGGGAAGACAACCCTTGTGGGCTCGTTCGCGGCCCTTGTAGAGAACAAAGTCATTGTAGACTGCGATGTAGACGCACCAGACCTCCATCTGCTGCTACATCCGGAAATCATAAAGAAGGAGGAGTTTAAAGGCGTGAAAGTTGCCGTTATAGATAAAACGCTATGCTCCGAGTGTGGAACGTGCGAAGAAACATGTCGATTCAACGCTATTGCTTCGACCGAAGAATCAGGCTATGCAGTCAATCCCGCACGTTGTGAGGGCTGTGGCGCTTGTGTGTTTACGTGTCCACAGGAAGCGGTTACGCTGAAAGAACGTGTCTCGGGCTATGCATTTATATCAAAGACTAACTATGGCACAATGGTGCATGCGCAGCTCAATATCGCGGAAGAGGCATCAGGAAAACTGGTCACTGTTGTTAGAAACAATGCACAGCAGGTTGCAGAAAAAGAGGGCTGTGAACTCATTCTGATTGACGGATCGCCGGGCATCGGCTGCCCTGTAATTGCGTCATTGGCCGGTGTGGACCTTGCGCTCATCGTTACCGAGCCCACGATGTCCGGACTGCATGACCTCGAACGAATCATGGATGTGACCAGACATTTCGGTATTGCTTCCGCCGTCTGCATCAATAAATACGACATTAATGAAGAGAACAGCAAGAGGATTACCGAGTTTTGCAGACAGCGAGGAATACAAGTTGTTGGCAACATACCATACGACTCCGTGGTCACTGAAGCGATGGTTGCGGGTATGCCGGTGGTTGAATTCGCAGAAGGGGTGGTATCGGATGCGATAAAGGTGGTGTGGGATGGTATAAATTAGTATGAATGAATTACAAATTGAATGTTGTATTTGATCTCCCTGCTCCCTGCTCTGTTTGAAAACTTTACCGGGATGAAATTCCTGTTTTTCACTGAAATATCGCTGGAAGGTATAGCTCGGGGATGTTGCAGAGGTGGCGGGAGAAATTCTCAGGGAAACCTGCAAAGAGCTTGATATTGCGATTATAGACATGGCAATGAATGTGGATCATGTACCTTTGTTCATAAAAACCCTTTTAGAAAAAGCGTTTACAAAACATTTAAGAAAAGTTTTATCAAAAATGTTTCACAGAAATGCTTCGCAGTCCACCGAAGTATTCGGTAAGCTGGATAGCGAAGCGGATAAAGGGTAGAAGTAGTAAGCTGTTGAGGGATCGATTCCCGCAGCTTAAGGAGTGGTGCCCGAGTCATCTGTGGGCGCCTTCTTGTTATCATGGCTCAGTAGGGCATGGCTGGGAAGTGGTAGAGAGGTATATATCGGGGCAGAAGGGTTACGAGAAGACAGATACTGCTCCTGTGATAGCTGAAGAAAAGGAGAAACTTAAAGCGCACAGGTACACATCGCTTTATAACAAACTTTTTGGAGGGAAAGATCAAAAATAAAAAAATCGGAAAGCTTTTATAATCCTAGGTCATACCTATGCTAATAGGGTAGTTTAAGTTATCGGCGGTCGTGCTTAAGTATAGTGACTTAAAAAGGAAATGCCCGTCTGTAAAAAATGAAATGTGAAAAACATCTCGAACGCGAGGCGATAGGAGTTTGCGCCAATTGTGGTAAAGCTATCTGCGCTGAGTGTAGAGTGAATATTGAAGGCAAAAATTATTGTAAAGATTGTGTGTGTGAACTTTTTGAAGAGGAGAAAAAAGCTGATTTGAAATTGGTTATGAAGAAATTTGACATAACTCTGTTCATTGGTCCAGCCCTTGCAATTATAGCATCGTTCCTTCCTTGGGTGACAGTGCAAATTCTTGGAATTACAAAAGATATAAATGCGTTCTATAGCTAACTTATAGTGGTACCTATTTTGGTACCATTTATTTCTTGTTGGCTTTAGCGGCATTTGGAATCTCTTGGATGTCAAAACCAAGTACAAAAGCAAAAGGATTAATCGGTGTTGGTGCACTTATGGCTATTTTCAGTGTAACGAGCTTACTCGCTGTTTCTTATGCTATCCGCCAAATGGAAAGTGAACTTGAAGGAGATCCATTTGGAGCATTAGCAGGGGCAAATATAGGAATATGACTTATCCTTGCAATTATCGCATCTATAATTATCATTTACACCGGATACAAACTGATTAGTCCAGATCTGTCAACATTAGTGCCAAAAATCAGATTGCGAAAAGTTTTGATGGTGCTAAATGGCATCTTTGGATTTTTGGCCCTTTTATTCGTAATTGGTGGTATTGTCGGAAGTGAAAAGTCTCCCAGTTCTTTTATGAGTGCAATAGTCGTTTCATACTTGATAATGGTTGTAACATATTTCTATACTCTTTACGGGATGTACAAATTAACAGAAAGAGCTAAAATTGTTTATTCTGCTTTCATAGGGTTTGCAGCGGTATTAATCGTACTAATTGGAATAGTTACTACCTCCAAAACAGCGGAAAATCTGTTGGGATATAGTGTAGATTTTGCCATTATACCTCTATTGGTTTATGTAGCGAACCTATGGTACGCAAGGAAATAATAGTTAGTGATACAGACTATGGAAGAAAAACAAAAAGTAGTAAATAAGATCCTCGAATACGGTCGGACGTTGAAAGTGACAAAATTTGAACCAACGCTGAATCCCGAGGTAAATAAATTGCTGGTAGATGACCCAAATGCATTTCTTTTCGGTGTGATATTTGATCAAAGTATAACTGCGGAACAGGCGTGGGAAAAACCTTTTATTTTGAAACAGAGACTTGGACATCTCGATGTTAAAAAGATTTCTGAAATGAAAGACGATGAACTAAAAGTCATTTTTAATGAAGCACCAAAACTGCACCGATTTCCCAATAAGTATGCAGCATATATAAAAGATGCGTGTAAAATGTTAATAGATAGATATGAGGGAAACGCAGCAAACATTTGGAATGGTAACCCTGGATATGCTGATTTGCAACGGAGATTTGAATTATTCAAAGGTATCGGGCAGAAAAAAGCATCAATGGCAACGAATATACTTATTCGTGTTTTAAGGAAGGGAGTAGGCGATAAAAGTGAAAGTAACATTTCATTTGATATACATGTTAAACGGGTCTTTTTAAGAACGGGTTTAGCGAAAACAGATGATAAAAATACGATACTTCAAAGTGCAAGAGAATTAAATCCCGAGGATCCCGGTGAATTGGATTTTCCAATATGGGATATAGGAATGGAAAAGGGATGGTGTCGTCCTACTGATCCAAAGTGTGATGAATGTCCTATTAAAGATGTTTGTCCAAAAATAATAAACGAAAGAAAATAAGAAACCGAGGGCATATACAAAGGGATGCCCCGGAATTTATGTTGTGCCATTTGGCCAGTACCCCTTAAGGAGGAAGGGCTGTTTTATGCTCCTCCATAATCTTTAGGTATTCATCTATTAAATGTGCTTTCATTCCGGTAACAATCCTTATCTCATCCTTACCCATCTCATTTTCCACACACCACTTCACTTTATTAAACTGCTGGCAATACTTCCCCTCTGCTTCTGGACTGTGATCTGTCTCTCTTGCTACCTGTACCGGATCTTTTTTCTCTAAAAAAATCTTCTTTAACAATCTCGGTAAGTGCTTTTGCCTCCAGTGGTGAACAGCTCAAACCTTCAATCGCTTCTTGTTGGAACTGCCGGTCCAGTGTCTTAAAGGGCAGTCTATAATATCGCTCTTTTTCCTGCTTCCTTTTCATTTTCCAGTACCTCTGTTTTGATTATATTTATCAGCCAATGCTGAAGTACTGGCCATTTGGCACTATTTCATTCCGGGCGTGACATGGATGGGGCTTCTATAAGATTATTTTGCTTTTTTAGGGCGGCTAAAGTTTACTATGATGTGACATCTAATAGTACATAGATGTATAAACTGAAAATGGTCTATGGACCAGTTCCATCACGGCGTCTTGGTCGCTCTTTAGGCGTTAACCCAATCCCATTCAAAACCTGTAACTATTCCTGTGTCTACTGCCAGCTTGGCAGGACAACGCACATGACAAATCAGCGTAAAGACTTCTTTCCACCAGAAGAGTTGCTGAACGAAATCAGAAGAGTAATAGAAGCAGAAAGTAGCCACCGCGAAATAGATTTTGTGACCTTCGTAGGCGAAGGCGAACCGACTTTATGTAAAAGCCTTGGTTGGCTAATCAGGAAGACTAAGGAAATAGCAGATATACCCATAGCTGTTGATACAAACGGGTCCCTGCTTTACAGAGAAGATGTAAGAAACGACCTTTCACAAGCAGATATTGTTATGCCCTCCCTCGATGCCGGCACTGTCGAAACATACAGAAAGATAAACAGGCCGCATCGCGGGCTTGATTTTAAGGCGGTTGTCGAAGGTTTGGAACGATTCAGGCGAGATTATAACGGTGAGATATGGGTAGAAGTCATGCTGGTAAAGGGGCTAAATGACACAGAAAGAGAATTAAAAGCACTAAAAAGCAGGCTTGAGAAGATAGAGCCCAATCGAACGTATATAAATGTACCGATAAGACCACCTGCGGAACCTTGGGCTGTACCGCCTGATAAAGACGCCATCACATTAGCACATGCGATTCTTAATGATGCTAATGTAGTGGATATTACCGAAGAGGAGACTGGAGAATTTTCCACTGAGGGATTCACAAACCCAGAAGATGCTATTTTAGCAATAATAAGACGGCACCCAATGAGAGAGGGGCAGGTTATAGACACGCTAAGAAACCTTTCTTTCAAAAAGAAAGCTTTACCAAAGAAATATAATATTCGCGATAGTATAAAACGGCTGGAGAAAAGCGGAAAAATAAAGAAGTTGAAATACCAGGAGAAAGTCTTCTGGCTTACAATGGAGGAAAAGAGAGGGCATGACTAATCCTAAACCAACGGGTATAGACAATGAAAAACCCAAAAGTATTGTCAGGTCTTTTTATCGTGCATTCAAAAGTTTAGGGGCTGCTCTTCCAACGTTGCTTGGGGTTGTCCTGCTTTTGGGACTTTTCCTAACATGTGTATCAAAACAGTTTATTGCATCTGTATTTACAGGGGAATTGTTTCGTGATACTGTAATTGGCTCTGCAATTGGAAGTATCGCCGCAGGTAATCCTATCACCAGCTATATAATAGGTGGGGAGCTCATGAAAGAGGGTGTGAGCCTCTTTGCGATAACTGCATTCATAGTGACATGGGTAACGGTTAGTATAGTTCAATTTCCTGCTGAAGCGGCCTTTCTCGGCAAACGATTCGCAGTTATTAGAAACTCGCTGGGGTTCATTCTCGCTATCTTAGTGTCCATAGCAACTGTTACGACATTGATGGTGGTCCAATGAAGGTCATGGGAGATACCGAAAATAAAGTAGGAAACAAAGGAGAAGCGGCGAAGAGGAAGTGGGATAAACACTATGATTACTATTTTTTGGGTTCTGTTATTTTTCTATATCTCCTTCTCTTTTTCTTTGACCCGGAAGGTACATGTAACTCACTAAAAGTGAGCGGAAACATAATTATTCAGATAATTCCTGTGTTATTGCTCGTTATCCTTTTTATGGCGCTTCTAGATTATTTCTTACATCCAAAAACCGTATCAAAGTACGTTGGAAAAGGGTCCGGAATAAAAGGATGGTCCTTAGCTATATCCACTGGAATACTTAGCCATGGACCTATTTATGTCTGGTATCCTTTATTGAAAGATCTTCGAGACAGGGGGATGAGAAGCGGTTTGATTGCTGCTTTTCTGTACAGCAGGGCTATAAAAATACCACTGCTACCTCTGATGATCTATTACTTTGGGGTATTATTTGTGGTCGTGCTGCTGCCTTATATTGCTATTGCTTCCCTCGTTGTGGGCGAAATTATTGAACTAATAGAAAACAGAACAAGACGAAATACAGTAAAGTATTCATAATTATTAGAGGTATTAAATGGAGGAACTAACTTCTGTTAAAGAAATTTCCTAAGCTTTCTTTACCCAGATACGCCCTTTTGTTCTTCCTTTTCATCACACTGCTGGGAATAGGGATGGGAATAGCGGGACCGGAGACATGGAATTGGCAGAGGATAACACTCCTTACCCTGCTGGTGTTAACAGCATTTATTGTAGCTACTGTACCAGACCATTACCTTAGAGAATATATATGGGAACATTAAAGCCTCCGCTATCTCCTTACCAGGAACGAAAGGATGTGCCAGAATACTATTTGTCACCCAAAGGGAAAACTTTAATCTTTCGGCGTGGGTTTCCCACAGTAGGGGCAGTAACTCCACATCTCCTCAAGTTTTTGGTCGCAGAAAGGGCAATCAACGAACAACTTTGCCCCGCAGTAGGGGCAACAATCCCATCCTTCTTCATATCCCTTTATTTCCCTACCACATTTTGGACACTTAACCATGCTAATAGATTACAAATCCATGTATAAATACTTTTCGCTTTTTATTTCTCGTAAACTTACAATCTCCCATCTATCTTGGTACCACAACTTGGACATCTTGAATCTAGTATTTTATTCTCCCTGATTTGAAATCCATAGCGCCGGATTAGCAACTCTCCGCATTGGTAGCAGTAGGTATTCTCTCCTCCCTCACCCGGAACATTGCCCTCATACACGTATCTCAACCCTACCTCCAGCCCAATTTCCCTCGCTTCACGTAAGGTACTAACCGGTGTTGGAGGGAGATGAGTTAGCTTATACATGGGATAGAACTGTGAGACATGCCAGGGTATGTCCACGCCTACACTTTTGATGAATTCGGCAATCCCTCTGAAATCTTCCTCGGAATCGTTCAACGTTGGTATAACCAGCGTGGTTACCTCAACCCAAACACCCAGGCTTTTGTATAGCTTTATCGCATCCTGGACAGGTTTCAAGTGCCCACCGCAAATTTTTCGATACATGTCTTCCGATAGCCCCTTCAGGTCTACATTTACCGCATCTAAATAAGGGGCGAGAGTGCGTATAGCCTCCTCTGTAATATGCCCGTTCGAGATAAAGGTGTTGCATATTCCTTCTTTATGCGCCAGTCTGGCAGTATCATAAGCAAACTCGAAAAAGATGGTCGGTTCGGTATACGTGTATGCGATGCTTCTACAACCATATTGCTTAGCTGTCGCAACAATCTCTTCAGGAGATACATCTTCCCCTACTATCTGCCTCTTGTCTTCTTTAGGCATCTGAGAAATTTCGAAGTTCTGGCAGTTTTTACATCTGAAATTGCATCCAACCGTAGCAACCGAGTATGCCTCAGAGCCGGGATAGAAATGGAAGAACGGCTTCTTCTCTATTGGATCAATCCCTCTCGCAACTACCTTTCCATAAACCAGGCTGTAGAGAATACCACCCCTGTTTTCTCTAACCCCACATATCCCTCGCCTCGATTCGTTTATCTTGCAATGATGTGGGCATAGGTGACATCTAACAGCGTTCCCTTCCAGCTTCTCATAGAACATCGCCTCTTTCATTTTAATATCTCTCCTTTCGATTTATGTGATGGTTGATTTATAAAAGATTAAAAAGATATAAAATATTTTGGTCTCGGAGTGATATAATCTGGTTGCCGGCAATTTTTGCGCTCATTGATTCAATGATAGGTGCAAAGCTTGGAAATTCTGTCTCATTAAAAACAAAAATTCCGTCTTGAAAAATCCCAAATCCCAATTTCAGAATTAAAAAAGTAGAAATGAACATATCTTTATTATACTTCAATCGTTAGATATATATAGGGAGGTCGAAAAAAAAGATGTTGTTTATAACGTGCGTGAGGGTTAATTCAGGCATGGTGGAAGATGCAAAGAAATTCGGCGACGAGCTACTTAAAAATCCGCCCACCGGCGTCAAGTTCCTGCAAGTGTATCATACACTGGGCAGGTATGACGCGGTATGGATTTACGAGGCGGAAGACTCAGAAGTAATAATAGATTTCCTCCACCAGAGCAGAGAGGTCTCAACAACGGAAACCTGGGTTGCCTTTGAACGGGAAATGTAAGTAGGAGATTTCTTTTTAATTTCTCCTTTTCTATTTTTTAAAATCACTTATCACTGACCTGAAAGTTCTGTTCAATAATTATAAAGCGTGATTTTAAATAATAATTATGAACTCAGTTGAGGGAAAAATTATTGTCTATTATGGAAAGGGCGAGGGAAAGACAACCGCCTCTATCGGTCATGCCATAAGGACGTTGGGTCATAACAAAAGAGTAGTGATATTGCAGTTTATGAAAGGAAGGCCAACTACCGGAGAATATCAGTTTCTAAAAAGTGTTGACAACCTTCAGATACATCTTTGCGGGACTCCAGGTTTTTTAAAGGACGAAGAATCGCGAAAAAGACATCTCAAAAAGGCTAAAGAGGGGTTGGAACTCGCTCATAGAGTGCTAGATGAAAAAGAGACCGACCTTTTGGTTCTGGACGAGATATTATACGCAGTAAAATTCGAGCTTTTAACAGAAGAGGCGGTCTTAGAGTTGTTAAAGAAAAGAGGTCATACTGACATCATTCTTAGCGGAAGAGAGCCAGCGGATAGAATAATAGAAATGGCAGATATAGCAACTCACATGGAGAAGGTCAAGCATTATTGGGATAAAATAGGTGGCACAACTTCAGGGATAGAATATTAATCACTAAATAGTGTGAATATATAGCGGAAGCTTTTGTTGAACGGAAAGCTATAAGGCTAGAAAGCGGTAATTTTATGAGTTTATGGTTTGTTAGGGGTGATAAATAAAATATGGATGAAGGAGAAGAGGAAGAAAGGAAAAGAGGGATGAAAGAAGAAGCGGAAGCAGTTGATACAAGCATGAGAAAGGTAAAGCATAAGGTAATGGTGATGAGTGGAAAAGGGGGTGTAGGGAAAACAACGGTAGCAGCAAATCTTGCTTTTGCTCTCGCTATGAGCGGTTTAGACGTGGGTTTGATGGATGCTGATATACACGGGCCGGATATTCCAAAGATATTGGGGATAGAGGACAAGCGGCCAGAGACATCAGGGGGGAAAATGTCGCCTATTTTAGTCACACCACGGCTAAAAGCGATGTCCATAGGTTTTCTGTTACCAGATAGAGATTCCCCGATCATCTGGCGAGGACCGATGAAGATGAATGCGATAAGGCAATTCCTTTCAGATGTTGATTGGGGTGAGCTGGACTATATGATTGTTGACCTTCCGCCGGGGACGGGCGACGAGCCACTCAGTGTTGCGCAGTTGATAAAGAATGTAGATGGCGCGATAATTGTTACAACACCGCAGGATTTAGCATTGTTAGATTCAAGAAAGGCAGTAAACTTCTCAGGGGTGCTGAAGGTGCCGGTTATAGGGATAATAGAGAACATGAGTGGGTTTGTGTGTCCATACTGTGGGAAAGCGACAAATATCTTCAAATATGGAGGCGGAGAAAGGGCAGCGGCGGAGTTAGGAGTGCCTTTTCTTGGAAGAGTGCCGTTAGACCCGCAGATGGTAGAAGCTGCGGATAGCGGAACGCCATTTGTCATGCAAAAGGAATCGAAAGTAAAAGACGCATTTGGGCAGATAGTGGAAAATGTGCAGGCATTTGTGGAAGGTAAAGAAGAGAAGAAGTAACATTTACATACTCATATGAATATATATTCACATGTGGAAGAAAAAAAACAAAAAGGGAGAAGATGAAAGATGAAGATATGCGTAACCGCAACAGCGGGAGACCGGAATGCGCAGGTAGACCCGAGGTTTGGAAGGTGCCAATACTTTGTGTTCGTTGATTCAGATACGATGGCGTTCGAAGCGATGGCAAACGAAGCCATTACCGCACCGGGAGGAGCAGGGATTCAAGCAGCACAAGCCGTTGTGAATAAAGGGGTGAATGTAGTTATATCAGGGAATATAGGCCCCAATGCCTTTCAGGTGCTTTCCACGGCGGGTGTGAAAATTGCAACTGGCGCCTATGGCACGGTTCAAGAAGCTGTTGAAATGTATAAAACCGGTGGACTTAACGAGACGGAGGGTTCGACAGTTTCTGCTCATGCAGGTATGGGTGCTATTGCTCCAGGTGGCGGATTTGGCATGGGTGGAGGACGAGGCGGCGGTAGAGGGCAAGGCATGGGCAGAGGCATGGGACTTGGCATGCAGCAAACGGTGCCTTCGCAACCACAACCACAAGCGCCGCAGGCACCAATAACGCCTCGAACGAAAGAAGAAGAAATCGAAGAACTATCGAACATGGCAAATAGACTGGCGAAAGATTTGGAAGAAGTGAAGAAGAGAATGGAAGAACTTAAAAGGGGGTGAAAAAAATGGCAAGAGGAAGAGGATTTGGAAGAGGTTTTTGGTCTGGTTTTGGACCAGGAAGAGGTATGGGAATGGGCAACCCTTATCCATGCTGCAGGAATTTCCCGTGGCTTCCCAGAAGGTGGTGGACAGGAATGTATGGAGCAATAGCTCCAGCTCCAGGGATATACCCAATGCCATATTATGGCTATCCCTATTCTTATGGGAGGGGGATAAGATAAGATGAGTGGTATGGGTAGAGGAGGCGGAAGGGGTCAAGGAGTAGGACGAGGAGGTCAAGGGCGAGGGAGAATGGGTGGCAGCGGATTGGGCCCCAGCGGAGAATGTCGATGCCCAAATTGTGGCTATACAATGCCGCATCCAACGGGGGTACCATGCTATCAGCAGACCTGCCCAAAATGCGGATCTAAAATGACAAGACCGTAAAAGAATTTAGGAGGCAATAAGAAAAAAATGGGTGGATATGGAAGGAGAAACATGTATTATCTGACTGGTTTACCCGGCTGGATGCGATTTGGATACTCTCCGGGTTGGGTAGGAAGAAGCCCAACGGGAATGCCGCCGGGTGCACAGTATCTCACACAGACAGGACAGATGCCGCAGTTTGCTTCTTGGATACAGCAGCAAGCACCAGCAGTTGCACCGGTTGCACCAATGGGCATGGCAGCAGTGCCGAAAGAGCAGGAGATTTCTATGCTCGAATCGCAGGCACAGATGCTTGGGGACCAGTTAGAGCAGATAAAGAAGAGACTGGAAGAACTGAGAAAGTAAAGAGTAGAGAGGGTTAATTAGAAGCAGGAAGAGAACAAAATGGGTAAATGCGAATTGTGTGGAAATGAAGGGAGTAGAATGGAAGCGGACCACAAAGAACTTGGACGCATTATGGTTTGTCAGAAGTGCGGGTCAAAACTATACGCTGAAAACCGCATGAGCTGCAGTATCGGCGCTTCCGATGACAGTTGTGCCTTTTGCAAGTAGAAGTAGGTAGAGGAAAAGGAGGAGATAACTCTGTCCTTTTTTTATTTTTTAGTTTAGAGCGCTATGCAACAATCATCGCCATTATTAGCCTGGCAGGCATCTGTTGCACTAACTGCATGATGACTTGCCCGCGAGGAGCGATTGGAATAGTTCCATAACTAAACGTTAAAAATGGAAAAGAGCGTTAAGACAAACATAAAATGCGAGAAATGTGGCAAGCCAATATCCGGAGATGTTTACGAGTTCGGAGGTCTTAAGCTGTGTGAGGATTGCTATCTGGATGATGTAATAGCGTCTCAGCCGAAGAAATGCGCAATGAAATGAGGACAAAATGAGATAATAAAAAGCGGGAAAAGAATAAATTAAATGATGATTACAATAAATTAATGGTTGACGTATCACAATATAAGGAACTGTTCGTAGACGAGTCAAGAGAGCATCTGCAATGCATAAGTAGAAATCTGCTAACGTTGGAGAAAGAATCAGATAACACAGACGCATTAAATGAAACGTTCCGGGCGGTACACACACTGAAAAGCATGGCAGCCACAATGGGATTTCCCGATATGGAAGAGCTATCGCATGAGATGGAGAATGTGCTTGATGTCCTGAGGAAAGGGGGAGAACCAGAAGAAGGAACAGTTGATCTTCTGCTCGAATCCCTTGACGGGCTTGAGACACTTGTCGAAAGTGTGGCAACCGGGAAAACGGTAAAACTTGATTTTACTGCATTGCATAAAAAACTGAAAAATATTCCAGCGGAGAAGAAAGAAGATGTTGAACGACCAACCGTTACAGCGGAAGGAGTGGTTGCCGGGAGAGTTAGTCCATCAATACGGATAAGTATAGAAAAGATACAGGCATTGCAGAATCTTGTAGAGGAATTAGCGATAGCAAAGATGAGCCTACTACAGATCGCATCAAAATATGCCAGCCATGAACTCAATGAGATAACTGCCACAATAGACCGGCGCACATCAGAATTGCAGGACCGGGTAATGCAGATGCGCATGTTCCCTGTTGGATACCTATTTGACAAGTTTCCAAGAGCAGTACGAGATTTAAGCAAGAAAACAGGAAAGGAACTGGATTTTATTGTATCTGGTAAGGAGATAGAACTTGATCGTCTTGTGCTTGATGAGATAAATGATGCAGTACTGCATCTGTTGCGTAATGCGGTAGATCATGGGATAGAGAAACCAGAAGATAGAAAGAAGGCTGGTAAGACGGATAAAGGAAAGGTTATATTGAGTGCAATAAGAGAAGGGAACCATGTTGTTGTATCCGTTGAAGATGATGGCAGAGGAATAGTTATAGAAGAACTCAAAAAGATAGCAGTGGAAAGGAAAATCATAACCCAGGAGGAGGCATCGAGCATGAATGACGCAGATGTTTATGAACTTCTGAGTGAGCCCGGGCTGAGCACGGCGAGAGAAATCACTGATATTTCAGGCAGAGGTGTCGGTTTTGATGTTGTTACATCAAAGGTCAAATCACTGGGTGGAAGCGTAAGAATAAAATCAGAAAAAGGCAGAGGTACAAACGTTGAATTGCATCTGCCTTTGACTATCGCTATTATTAAAGCATTACTCGTTGGTGTGGAAGACGAAAGATATGCCATCCCATTAGATTCAATCCGTGAAATAGTAGCAGTTGGTGAAACGGATTTGAAAAGTGTTGAAGGAAAAGAGATATTTAGGTATAGAGAACGGGTTCTGCCACTCTTGAGACTGAAAAACCTCTTGGACGTACCAGGGGACAAAGATCGTATAGGTCCTGTGGTGGTAGTGGAAAGAGCCGAAAAATTCTTTGGGCTTATGGTTGGTAGACTCATAGGTCAACAGGAGATAGTAGTCAAGCCATTAAGATTCAAAGGTAGGACAGAGTTTGCTGGTGCTACAATACTCGGTGATGGCACGGTTGCACTCATCTTGGATGTGGGTGGGTTGGTGTCTGCTTAAAAATCCACCTATTTTTAAGCAGACAATGCAAAATGCAAAGAGCAAAAGTCAAAGTTCAATATCCCTATCGTATATCTTGCGTTTTTACATTTTCTGATATATTCCCTCCTTCGCATTGACATGCTTAAACAATTTCCTTGCAGTACCATATAGCATCTCTGTCTTTCCCAAAACGAAAAAGCCATCATTATTCAAAGCATTGCAGAACTCCATGTGCAGCCTTTCATGCATAGCATTTGAAAAAAATATGGACACGTTCCTACAAAAGATTACATCAAAATGCGCAAGTGGCTTACCGGAAATCAAATCATGCTTTTCAAATTTCACAAGCTCTTTTATCTTATCACTGACCCTATATTTCCCCTGATCAAAAACGAAATACTGTGACAAAGAATCTGCCCCAACATTCTTGACCTCTTCAAAAGTATATTCGCCTTTCTTCGCTTTTGCTATGCTATCACCGTTAATATCCGTGCCATGAATAGAAATAATGAAGTTTTCGGGGGTTGCACCTAAAAAATCGTACATCAAAATTGCGATAGAATACGTTTCCTCTCCAGATGCACACCCGGCACTCCAAATCCGTATTATCTTCTGCTTCTTCTTCCGCTTGTCCTCTATAAGTGAGGGTATAACGTTTTTTCTGAAATAGTCAAAAACCGAAGTGTCGCGAAAGAACTCGGAAACGGTTATCGTGAATGCTGCCATCAGTTCATTGTATTCCATAGGGTCACTATTCAGAAGCTCTGCATAATCCCTGTATGAATGCAAGTTGTTCGCTCTTAACCGAATGGCAAGTCTTCTTTTTATATACGTATCCCTGTATTGGTTGCAATCAAATCCTTTATCTTTAAGTATCTGGCATTTTAGAACTTCAAAATCCTGGTCCTGATTGGAGATTAAATTTTCAGTCATGATTTTAGACATATTAGTAAGGAACTGCTCAAATCATATAATCGTCGTGCTTTAGTGCAAAAAACATTCATCCACCCTTAGATGCTCAGCCCTAAACGACCTCCTATTGCATATACGCTCTATCAGTTCACTTTTGTATGCCTTTTCTTTTACTTCCGGCACAAAAAAAAACGTCTCTTTTCTCGCTCTTTCTTTATTCAACTTCCCTTCTCTTATTATCGCTTCTCCATCTTTCAAAAGGAACGAGCAATTACCCAGCCGCTTCTCTAACTCTCTTCCATCTGTATTTTCATCCATGTCATATATCGCAATATCCGCATCCGCACCAATACCCAAATGCCCTTTATTCTCTAACCCAAGCTGCCGTGCCGGATTAGTCCTCGTTATCTCGGCAAGTTCGTATAACGAATACTCAACATCTGGCATCTGCTCTTTTCTATTACCGCGACTCAGCAGCCACGCGAATAGCTTAGGATACGAAGAAAACAAACACCCGCTGGGGCTATCGGTAGAAAAGGAGATGTTGGAAGACGGTAGATATTCTAATGCGTCCAATGCAAATCTCAGTGACTTATTATTCCCTTCTCTCTTCTCGTCTACTTCAGAAATTATCAACGGCTGCTCTAACCCGATATCCATGCTCACGAACTTTTCTGTTGCTGCCCTATAGCCAATCCGCATATTTACAGCTTCATCCTGATACGGACTAACAATGCCGAGATCAACAGCGCCACCCTTATTTAATATCTCTATCGCCGCTTCGTATCGCGCGTCATCTTCTATGCCCGAGCCGATATGAGCCATGCAGAAGCCACGTAAAACACTCGTATCTTCGTCCAACAACTCCGGATATGTCCTCAACAGAATCTTCGGCTCCTCGACTAGCTCATAAAAGAATTTCAAGCATTTCGTAACGTCTATATCACGATAAAAGAACCCTTTCTTTGCATATCGAACCCGTACATCGTATATTTTTATGCCTATGGACTTAGTGAGGTCCAAAAGAAGTGGCAGGGCTCTTTTCACACTTGCCTTATCTCCTTCTCTTATCTCTTTATCTATATCATACAAGCTTAGAACAATGAGTGCTGATGTGTCCACCAAGGGTATACTGCTGAGTTCGTGATGCACGTAACTCGCGGTATTCAAGGTCATTAACGGCTCGTTCACATGCGTATACCCCATCAGGGCATATGCATCCCCTATCTCACCCACAGTGGGAAAGCCAAACGTAAATCGCGCTAAGTTCAAGCCATAAGTTGCCACATGACTGTGCACATCTATCCCGCTTGCCATTACCGTTTTGTCCGTAGCATCTATTATCACATCCGGCTTTATTTCGTCTACGATCTTGCCATCATCAACGAAAATATCCATCTTTTCGCCTTCTATCCCATTCGCAGGGTCGTAAACCGTCCCATTTCTTATCTGTATCGCCATTTCTAACCACAGGATTACACAGATTTAGAATGCAAAATATAAAATAAGAAGGGAGTAGCGCCTATTTGATTTTAAAAGACTCGTTATCACAATCCGTTGAACTTTGCATTTTGCATTTTGCATTTTGCCTTGTCTCTCACACCCCCACTTCAAACCCCACCACTGGATGATCAAGTCCAAAATTAAGGATTACTGCGGGATGCAGTTCGCCAAAAACGCCTATAGGCTTGCCGTCCACTTTTATATCTGCCCTTCTACCCGCTAAAAAAGCACCATCCTCCGACTCCGACAATTCCACTTCGTCCATATACATCTCCTTGAGCACGGAATCCACTACCGATCTAACCTCAGCGAAGTTTGCATTTGTATGTGTTGAAACAGCAGCAAGCCGGTACTTTTCCTTTATGTTTAATACCACCGGTCCAACCTCAAAAATACGCTGTGGCAAATCACGATGCTGGTTTAGCGCAAGTATATCGAGCAAATTCGGCATAATTGTACTTCTAAGCATTGTATGCTCTGTGCTTATCGGCGATGCTACCTTTACTTCTTCTTCATGCCTCTTTCGTCGCATCAGCTCAAATTGTTTCCGCTCTGAGGTCAGCGTGAACGTTAGCACCTCAAAATAGCCCAAGCCAGTCATTATTTCCCTTACCTGTCGCTTCTTATCCTCTATTGGGTGCACTTCCCCTATAACCATCGTGCCGGGAATCTCTGGCTTTATCCTGTCATAGCCATAACCGATAGCGATGTCCTCGATTACGTCCCATGGATGGAGTACATCAGACCGATAAGCAGGTATTATCACATCTAACAGACCATCCGGTTTTAGCTTCGCACTGAGTCCCATCCGCTCGCAGCACTTCTTGCAGTCCTCTGCACTTAACTCTAAACCTGTAAGCGAATTGACATCTGCCACAGAGGTCTCCATCGTTTTTGGTGCTAAAGAAGGCGTCTCTATTTCAGCATCAGGATAACGAAGAACCACCGATTGTAACTGCCCGCCTCGCTCTGCAAGCGCACAGGCGATTATATTAAGTGCTACTGAAACATTGTCGTCCAAGCCGGTAACATCTAAAAATATATCCGTTGTGGATTCGGTTACCCTCGTCCGCTCTGCATTGATAATAGGAGGAAAAGAGATAACACCACCTCGGGAATCCAGAATCAAGGGATAATTTGTCTTATCTTCGAGAATATACTTATATGCAACTCCTTTTGGATGCCGCTCTAAAATCTCGGCCATGCTCATCTCTTCCTCGTAGTCGAGCGGAACGAAAGAGAACCCTGGGTCAACGGCAAGATACCGAAACGGTGGTTTCACCTTCCCCAGGTCATGCACCCCCACCGAAACTTTAGCCCTGTTTCTGCCTATACCGCGATGTAAATGCTCTTGTAAGAGCATTAACGATTCTATTGTACTCGAATTGAAATGCAAGTCCCTGACTACTCCGCAAACAATATACGGTCGCACTTCCAGCACGGAAGTCTCCACGACCATTTCTATTCCCGATTTATCCACATTATACGTTGCCAAGCCCGGTTTGATGTCCAGAAATTGTTTCATAGTACGGGCGACACCCTCTACACTGAACAGATCAGGTCTATTTGGAAAGAACTCCACGTCCAGACTATCAGACTCTATTCGCTCTACGTCTGCGCACAGTAACGGCAGCCGCTCCTTTATCCGTTCTATGCTCACTCCGGTCAGATTTTCCAAATCCGCATTATATAGTTTTATTACTGGCATGTCCTTACAGAAGGTTCTGTATATTATTCTTTATTTATACTCTGACTTGATTCTTCATCTTGTACCTTCAAACCACCGCCGGTAAGATAGAAATCCACCCAGGGATATATCTTACCAACAAACGTTTGCCCCTCTATTAGCTCGGGAACATTGCCCATCAACGTGTATTCCACGTCTGTTGTCATGTTTTTAACCATAAGTTTAAAGGCTGCACGATCCACACCGACAACCTCAAAATTGCCTGCTACGGTGTTACCAAGCCCTTCTATCCGTGCCATTATGTCACTGCTAAGCCCGTTCTCCTCTGCATATACCAGTCCCGGGGTCTTACCATCCTTAAGCTTTCTGTTGAACACAAACCAGTTTATGAAATCGAAAGCATCTTCTAGCATAATCGCTTTCAGATCCCGCTCCTCTTTGTATTCTGCCTCCGCTTTTGCTAACTCTTTTTCAAATCTTTTCTCTGTGAATTCTCTTATATCCTCTATCAACCACTCTGCCTCGTGATATTCTCGCGCTTTTATCGCTGCCTCGCCCTCTAAGTTCTTCACTCGCTCCACTCGATCTATAGAGTCCTTCACCGCATCCAAAAACCCACGGTACTCTTCTTTCCCTGCACGCTCGCAACCTGCCAAACTATTTTTGAACGCATCAAGAGATTCATCATATCTCTCTCTCTTCTCCAGGAAGTGACCATAATTCGCCCACACGACTTCATCGTCTGTCTCACTTAGAAATCGTTTGTATTCCGCTTCTGCTTCTACATGTCGCTCTTCCCTATCGTAAAGCTCAACGAGTAATAAATGGGCGTTCACATCCGTAGGGATATCGTCAATAACCGTTTTCAGAAGTTTTTCACCCTTCGCTATGTCTTTTTCTATCAATCGCTCCTTCATTCGTCCATCAACAGAAGGATCTTCCAAGAACTCTATCATCCTATCAGGAACGCCTTCTACGCTACTCAGATCGTCTGCCACATACGCAGCGCAGACATCTTTAAAATCCGCTATAAGCCAGATGTCGAAGATGCTTAAAGGTGTTATCTCGTTTTTAGCCATGCCTTCTTTGATTATGGCCACCTCATGTGCTTTCAGCTTATCCTCCTCGTCCTGCATCCCCAGCTTATTCTTTCGCATATGCTTGATAAAATCCCTCTGCACTTTATCGCGTTCCCTTTTGCTTATAATACCCGCTTCTGCGTCTCTAAACACCTTTTGTACCGCGATAAAAAGAGACCATGCTTCGACTATCACTTCTTCCTCGTCTTCTAAGTCCAAAAATCTCTTCATCAGTTCCTTCTGATTCATTTTTATGTCCCAACCCTTATTGGATAGGATATGCTCTTAAGAGTAGCAATAGCAGAAAGAGCAGCTAAATAGCTCGTCTTTGGATTTGCAATTGAAGGCACATTCTCTATACAGACGAAAAATTTACCGAATTCGCCCGTTACCACAATCTCATGCACATTCTTCTTCGCAGATGGGTCAGCAACTATTTTCACTTTCGTTGCCTCGGAGCCTATCCCAGCAATACTCAAAGAAGCTGCTACGTTCACGTTCTCAGGGAAATATTTTACCGCTTCCTTCGCATGGCCCATGAACAATGTTTCCGCTTTCTTTATTGATGACAGGTCTATTCCCTGCCCCTTCACATATCTATTGCCTTCAAATCCCGATGGTGGCTTTTTTGTCGTCAATTCCACTTTGTGTATCCCACCAATAGCACCGGATTTTAGCCCATCTATACCCGCTACGGCGCCTGACGGGATATACACTTTACATCCCTTCTCCTTTGCTATCCTTTGGATCTCTTCAAAAAGGCCTGGCTCGCATAGCAGTGCGCCAACGCTTAATAGCATCACTTCTTTACCCTTTTTCAATGCAGGGATTATAAATTCACGAACCGCAGCCTGCGATGCACATTCTATTACTAAGTCAACAGTATCTAAAACGCTATCCAATCCCGTGTTATCATATTTTAGTATATCGGGCGTCTTCGTCAGGCTTTTGCATAACCGCTCTATATTTGCCTGATTCGTATCTATTAAAAATTTCAGTTCCATCCCCAAGTCTAGCCCATTAGCTTCATCGCTGTCAATCGCCTTGCATATCTCGCTTCCTATCGAACCGCAACCGACTACACCTACTCTTATTTTCACCATAAACTTTTTTGTAACCGAAAACCTTTACTAAAAATGTAACTTTCTTTATTTATAAAGAAGGAAAATTTTTGTTACAAATGCTGCTGAAAGAGATAGAGGCTTTTTTAGAAGAAGATATAGGGCATGAGGATTACGAAGAGATAGTACCATATACCTCTTGTAAATCTGAGATACAGGTGAATGAAGAAGGTGTCCTTGCGGGTTTAGAGGATGTGAAACAGATATTTGACTACTTAGGTGTTCAGTACTCCACCGAATTTGAAGATGGGGCTAGAGTAAAAAGTGGCGATATTATTTTGACTATTAGAGGCGCGGGTGCGAAGATATTGAAGGCGGAAAGACTAGTGCTTAATTTCTTGGGCCGGATGAGTGGTGTTGCAACTTTAACGGATAGATGTGTAAATGAGGTAAGAGCGGTAAACGAGCGTGTTTTGGTTGCAGGAACGAGGAAAACGACACCTGGATTCAGAAAATACGAAAAGAAAGCAATAACTATCGGCGGCGGCGACCCGCATAGATTCGGATTATACGAAGCGGTAATAATAAAAGACAATCATATAAAGCTGATGGGGATGGAGAGCGCTGTAAAACGGGCAAAAGAGAAGGTCAGTTTTACAAGAAAAATCGAAGTGGAGGTTGAGAGTGTAGAGGATGCACTAAGCGTAGCGGAATTGGATGTTGACATAATTATGCTGGATAACATGTCGGCAGCAGAAGTACGGACGTGCGTAAAGTTGCTGAATGAGCGAGCAGTTCGTGATAGGGTGATTGTGGAGGCTTCTGGTGGGATGGACATGGATAACATAAAAGAATTCGCTTCTACGGGCGTTGACGTCATCTCAATTGGCATGATCACTCATTCTGCGAGGTGGTTAGGCTTTTCTATGAATGTGGTTTAGCTGTCTATTATTCGGTGTACTCACAAGAAAGCATAATAGCCAACCAAAATTAATTATTGACACAGATTAACACAGAAGAAATTAAATCTGTGTAAATCTGCGTCCTAAATTAAATAGGTGGAAGTTGTACGTTATTATACAACACAAAAGTTTTAATCTATGCCTATCAATACGGCTCTTCTCATTTTAGGTAAATTGATTCTAAGTATTCCGTTTTTGAACGAAGCAGTTGCTTTTTCCGGTTCTATGTGCACCGGAAACCGTATCTGCTTCTTGAATGCCTGAAATGTTATTCGCTTCTGGATACCACCCCACCGCTCCCAGCAAACGCTATTGCTCATCTTCGCTATTACCTCTACGGTATCCTCTGTTGTATTTATTTCTACGTCTTCTTTCTTCACTCGAGGCAAGTCAAAAGTAACAAGTATCTCAGACCCTTTATCTTCTACATCGTATAATGGCTCTAAATTGCCTTCACATCCCCACATCGCCTTTATTACCCCTCTTTCTATCTCCATGTCTGTACCTTTCTCCCACCGCCCATAACATTATAACGTTTTATTGTTACTAAATTTTTATTACTTACTTACTTACTGATACATGAAGGGTATGTCCTGCTCCACCTCCTTTTGCATCTCTGGAGCAGAGAGTGCTGTTTGACGCATAAGGTCTCGAGCTTTTAGTTTTATTTCCTCTGCACGTTCATTTAACTCCGCCACATCTATGCCTAATTCTAAGAATTTCTCAAGGGCTTCTATTACCGATGCTGCCGCACCTGGGTCGGGATATACGGGGTAGCACTGAGCAAGCAAGGAAATAGCACTCAAATCCTTCTTGCTGCATTCCCGTTGCATTATTGCGTAAGTCCCAGCGATAAACCCCTCCTCCAGTAGATCCACCTGCTTAGCCTCCAGCTTCTTCATCGCATCTTCGTTGTTACCAATGGCAAACACTTCCGGCTTCTCTATATCCATCCTATCCTTCGCGGGCAGCCCGGTTATCGAGATAACGAGTTTAGCGTTAATAGCCTTGAACCAATCGGCCAAAGCCTCAGTCAACGGATAAATAGCATTTGGCGGTATCGCAACTTCTGATAACACTATTACTACGCTTTCATTGCCATATATTCTAAAAGGACTCTTCAATTTGCCCTTGTGTATTACCATAACAGGCGGAAACAAATCTGATTCGATATAACCTATCTCCTTATAGCCCATCTTCTCCACAGCGTAAGAAGCTGCAATTGTGCCCACCAACCCCACATCCGGCAGCCCCTCTAGCACGATAGGATTATTATACGCCACATCCCCTTCTTCCACTATTCGCACGAGTTTTCCCATGTTCGTTTAAAGATGATTTTATGACTTTAAAAAGTATCAGCTTTTTTTTGGTATGTGGCCAGTTCCTTCTCTATTATCCTCTTTGCTTGCCGCTCAAATTTAACCTTTATTTCACGCTTCTTCGGCAATATACCTTTGAATGGGCATTCTTTGGGTCTGACTTCATTCTCGGGGCATACACCAAGTGTGAATCCCCTGCACCAGACCGAAGAGAAAATAAGAGGGTATTCTTCCATACATATTTTATACATGCGCATGGCCAGCGCACGGATTTCCGGTGCCGCTCTCACACATAGCCTAAGCATGAAGAAGTTTATCAAGCTGCGAACATTCATCGTTACCACATAATGAGTATGCAAAGCCAGCGGTAATACATATCTCGCCTGTTCTCTCGCAATGTCGAGCTCTCTCAACTTTGTGTATGCCGCATTAGCACTCGCCATAGCATCACGGTAAATCGCCGCTGCAGCCCCTTCCCGCTCTAACTCTTCTGGAAGATAATAGCCAAACCCCTTTTCTTCTATATACCTCGTGCTTCTCGCAGTGTGGCTGGCAATCCGGTGCTCTAATAGTTCTCTACTGAGAGCGACGCTTATCTCAGATATGTCAAAAGTGAAATAGATATGTTCTAGCACCGAAGAATAATCGTTATCTACATTTAGCGCTATTATCTCTTCTGCGCCGCGTGTCGAAGAAACACCGCTTACCTTCGACGCATCGGCAACCAGACCTATCCCGCCTTCTGTTACTCTAAGCAATTCCACTTTCATTTTATTTTATCTTATTTTATTTTATTTTATTTTATCTTATCCTAGCATCCTCTTTAGGTGAAGATTTGATAGATTATAAAGCTTTTATGCACTATTTTTAATTCCCTGTATGCCCAAATCCGCCATCATTCCTCCTAGTTTCATCCAACTCTTCCGCTAACTCAAATTCCGCTTTTATTACGCGATTGAAGACAAGCTGAGCAATGCGATCGCCACTATTAATCCGAAAGGTTTGCTTGCCCATATTGATAAGGATAATATTCACCTCCCCTCGGTAATCCGCATCAATAGTCCCGGGGGTATTTAAGACGGTAATCCCGTACTTTAAGGCTATGCCACTTCTTGGTCTAATTTGACCCTCATAACCAGAAGGGATAGACAGCATTATACCCGTGGGTATAAGCTTTATCTCACCGGGTTGAATGAGTATTGGGACCCCAATAGCAGCATATAAATCTAAGCCTGAGGCGTCTTCAGTCTGATAAGCAGGTAGGGGGAAGTTCTTGACTATTTGCTTTACTTTGACCTTTATCTTCGCCATTTGTGTCTTCGAGTTCTCCATAGATAAATTATGAAACAAAAAGGAAAAGTTTAAGAATTATGTTCACAATAGATGTAACATTATGAAAATTACTTTTAATGGCGAGCCACAAGAAGTTAGAAGCAAGAGGTTAGGCGACATTATCGAAGAGTTAGATGGGGCATACAGACAAGGCAGCATAATAGGGGTTATCTCCGAGAAAGAGCGAAGCGAATTGAAAAATGAATTTTCATTGAAGACAGCGAAAGGCGAGGCGAGGCTAAAGATTGTTAGCGGAAAAGAAACAAAAGCTATCTCTTTTTTCCTTGATGTCTATAATAGGTTGTGTAGTGAAAGCGGCAAGATAGGGTGGAAGAGTGAGGCTATAACCGCTATTGGGCCCATTAAATCAAATCTAAGTGTTGAAAAAAGCGAGCATAGCTACAAGAAGTGGGATGTCTTCTTTGGATTCGGCGGCTTTGATCCCGGTATGACCTACTTAATGATAAGTAAGCGAGCGCATGAAGCTGCTTATGGTACAGGCTCAGATGCCGTAATTGGAAGACTAACGAGGGGACGGAGTATTATCTCTGATTTGGACGAAGGTGATGAAATAGAGGAGATAAACCCTATCGTGACAAAGGCGGAGAGAGTTGGCTTTGTCACTACGGACATGAATACCGAGATAGGAGAAGGGCAGGAGATATTCACCTATGCAAAAGTAAAACTCCTTCAAGAAGCACCAATGTCAAGTGAACACTTCTTATCACTCACGCGAGATGGTACCTTCAACATAGATGATTATACGACTAGTTATTTAGCTTCTGAATCACTAAAAGGGCTTAGTTTACCCATTGAGAATATTCAGTATCGGTCGAAATATTACCTGACGGTAAGAAATGAAGGCGCAGAGAAGGGGAAAGTGTATACATATAAAGGGAACAGACTACCGCACACATCCCATAACGTGTTTGGCGAGATAATCCAGGGCGGGGACTTGATAGATTATGCAAAGCAGGGTGATACGGTTTACACCATGACTGAGCCGAAGTGGATGATGATGGTGGGGCATACGCAAAAGGAAGTAGAAGCGTTTTTTGAGCGTGAAAACATTGAGCAAGTGAGAGAGGGGAATACTGATGATGATGCGGTAGTTGTAGACCAGTCACCAGCGTTGACAATGGATATTATGGATATTGGTTCAGTAAGGACAGTTGGAGTCAAAAGTGAGGCGGTACTTGAGGTGGAATTATTTCATAAAGAAGCACCAAGGACTCTTTGGTATTTCAGAAAGGTCACGGGATTGATTAATAGGCCAATAGGGAAGCTGAATGTGCATTTTAGCGTTCCTGGTATGCTGATTTTATTTAAGGGTAGTTCCGATGAAGCCGGGACACTAGTACCCGAGAATTTGCCAAAAGGGGCAGTTAAAAAGGGCATACTTGGCGTTACAAACATGTCCAGAGCGAATTGCGGGGTAATGGGTATACGATTGGATGACAGCAAAGAGTATGGGCCCACGGGGGAGTCCTTCGATGGCGCTAATATGGTTCTCTCATTTCCGTCACTCACGCCACCAACTATGTCTTTCCTCAGCAAGCTGAAGGAAGGGGATACGATTTATGTGAAGGAAAAAGAGAAATAGCATTATTAAAGATAATGCCGGGGGCGGGGTTCGGACCCGCGACCTCTGAATTATGAGTTCAGCGCCCTAACCAACTAGGCCACCCCGGCATCGCTTTCTTTTAGCTCCCTGCGCAGATCGCCGATAGAAGCAATTCGCTCCGCAACGGCGTCATGCTGATGAATACTCTCCTCGTTTATCTGCTTTATGGAGACGATAGAGTCATCAGGAAGCTCATTAAACGATTCTACTACTCGCTTCGCCATCGCCCTAACACAATCTTCAACAAACATGGGCTTTTTATGCGCAGTTGCAACGACTTCCGCTTCATCTGGCCGTTTCAAGATTTCGTATGTTTTTGCACTCATTGATTGCTCTATTATACTTATTATCCGCCCCAGAGGTAGTTTTATATCATCTTTCACTTCCAGGGATAATATACCTCTACCTCTCTGGTTATGTGTTGCTAAAGGCACAGCATCCAAAAAAGTGACCAGATCCTCTTTGGCCACCCCTCTCTTCGTTAACTCTTCCGTGGCTTTATCCCTCATTAGTTCCTGTGCACATGGACAGGTGGTTATCCCAACAATCTCGGCGCCTATAGTTTTCTTTATTCTCACGTCGTTGTTATCGGTGCGAAAAGCTTTTGCCTCTGCGAAGATAGTTGCAGGCTCCTGACAGGAAATCTTCATTACAGGCGTTCTTCTTTTTAGCATATATTCACATTTCATACCTACTTCGGCGGTAGAAGCGTATTCGTGGAGCTGGAGTACTCTCCTCGCTACTTCACTACATAACTCTTCCACCTCATATATCGGCATGTTAAGCGCTTCTTCCAGCACTTCGTACATTGCCTCGAAATTTCTTGACAGGTTTGCACCTTTTATATCGCTTGGAAGGTCCACATAGATGTAGAACTCGGATATGAGGATTACCGGTCTTTTACCGTTTGGCCTCGCTACCTCTACCAATTTCTTTACGTTATTTACGCCCACCCGCGTCAAGTTTATCTTTATGTCTGGACTGCTCGCTTGCACATCCGGCAGGGGTAGTGTCATGGTCTTTATCACTTTCTATACCATTAACCTTGTTAAACTTATCTTATATATACTACACCGATAAACAAAAAGATGCAGTTACTAAAGAGGGTAATAGAAATAATGAGAAGAGATATAACCGCACTCGTTTTCGCCGCACTGATCATAGTAATGTTAGCTGCTGCGGGCGTAAATGCACAATCGGAAATAGCATGGCATGATGATCAAGAAGGTATGCAAATTGCAATGTCCCAAAACAAACCAGCAATGATACTCTTCTCTAGCGATGGATGCCCTGCGTGCGCGATGCTGGCGGATGAACTTGTCGATACACGGGTGATTAACATGTCGAAAAATTTCGTTCCTGTTGTCGGCTCAAGAGGGCTTGATAGACAATATGGTATTCGCTACATCCCAGCAATTGTATTCACGAACTCACAGGGAGAAGAGGTATATCGTACAGTTGGCTACCGCGATGCCGATACGCTGGTGCAAGAGATGCAGAAGGCAGTTGAATCATCAGATTCACCGCAAACAACACAAAAGCAGACGCCCGGATTTGGTGTGGTGACCGCACTGATCTCGCTCTTTATCTGCGGGCTTTGGGCCCGGAGGAGACATGTGAAATGATGGGTGCACCGTCACCACTTATCGCTTTCGCATTTGGCGTATTAAGCGTTTTTTCGCCTTGCATACTTCCTGTAATCCCGCTAATCGCGGCATATTCGACCAAATCGGGCAAATATATACCCATTACAATCGTTATCGGACTATCCGCTTCTTTTACTCTGATGGGGGTGCTTGCTTCTGCCTTTGGATCGGTATTTCAACAATATCAAACTATGCTTTATACAATAGGGGGGGTAGTAATCATACTTTTGGGGCTCTGTATGCTCTTTGATGTAATAGAGCAAAATATCCGCAGGATCATACCACGTACAGGGCTAAGCCCGAAATTCTCTATGACAAACGCGGGAAGTACCGCGGGAGGTCTTATGTTCGGTTTTTCGCTGGGCATTATCTGGATTCCCTGTGTCGGTCCAATACTAGGAGCGATACTTGCGATTGTGGCTGTGGAGGGCAACATACTCTATGGAGCCATTCTTTTAGCTATCTATTCGCTTGGGTTGGGGATACCGCTACTTGCACTTGCATATATCTCTCAATTCACATTAAAACCGCTTAATAAGTACAGTGTGATTATTAAAAGGATTTCGGGAGTCATACTGGTGCTGATAGGGCTGTACATGCTTTTGTTCATGAATCCAAATTTGTAGGCTAGGACGTAAAAATAGAAACTTTTATATAGCTTCCTGTTCTCCAGATAATTAATGGAGGTATAAAAATGATTGCGCAAGAGCAGAAGCCTATGGAAGAGATTTTGGGTTATCTCGAAGGTAAACAGAAGGTAGTAGTAATGGGTTGTGGTGGCTGTGCTACATTCTATCGTACGGGTGACACAAAAGCGGTAAATGAGCTGGCCGAGAATCTTACGAAAGAAGGGAAGGATGTCTTCAAAATCCCCCTGCCGTTCAGTATTCAAGCTTGTGAAATTGAGAAGTGTGGGGTATTTCTGGAAAAGAACCGAAAAGAGCTTGAGAATCGCGATGCTGTTTTAGTGATGAGTTGTGGTAGTGGTGTGCAAGTAGTGGCCGACTACATGGACGAGAAAATGGGGATTGCAAAGTCAGTAATACCGGCAAACGATGCAATAGGGCTTGTAGGTGGTGGACCTATCCATCTCAAGGAGACATGTCAGTCCTGCGGAATGTGCGAATTAGGCAAAACAGCGGGTATCTGTCCTTTGACCGCGTGCGGAAAGGGATTGATGAACGGTCCTTGCGGTGGTGTGCGAGAGGGTAATAAATGTGAAATAGACGAGACTAAGGACTGCGCCTGGGTGAAGATATATGAGCGAATGGAGAAACTTGATGAGCTCGACAAATTCACAAGTATACGAGACCCACACGAATGGAGTAAAACGAAGAGACCACGTCTGTTCGAGATGGAAAAGCCAGTAAAGATTGATGTGGCTGCCGGTATAGGTGCTATGAAGGGAATGATGGCTGTTACATTCGGCCCGAAGCCAAAGCTTGATGAATAAAGGAGGAGAATAAAAAAATGGGTGACGAAGTGTATAGTGATTTGATGAGAGAGTTGAAAGAGGGGGAGTACGTCTTCACAGGCGAGTTAGAGCCGGAAAAAGCGGGTGACGTCAACGAGCCGATCGAGATGGCAAGAGAGTTGGTGGGTATGGTGGTAGCCTGTAACGTGACGGACAATCCACAGAGTTTCGCTTATGTTAACAGTATGGCAGCGTCATATCTAATCCAGAAAGAGACGGGTATGGAATGCGTTTACCAGTTGAGGTGTTCGGACAGGAATCGTATGGCGCTTCTATCAGACGTGCTTGGCGCAGGTGCCTTAGGATTGAAGAATATCTTAGCGTTAGCGGGCGACCACGTTTCATTGGGAGATACACCAGATGCAAAGCCGGTATTCGACCTGGACTCAACCACGCTTATAAAGCTGATACGGTCGATGGTAGATGATGGCAAAGACCTTGGTGGCAATGAGATACATAACCCACCGAAACTGCATGTGGGCGGTGCCGCGGCACCAGGAGCAGCACACTTGAAGGCGGAAGTGGGAAAAGTGAAGAGGAAGATCAATGCCGGCGTGGAATACCTACAAACGCAGGTCGTTTACTACACTGATGTCTTAGATAAGTTCTTTGACGAGTTGGGTAAAGTAGATGTCCCGATTCTGGTGGGGATATTTCCGGCAAGGACTTTCGGACAGGCGGATTTCTTCGATAAATATGTTGCGGGTGTGGATGTGCCACCGGATTATCTGGAGGCTATGAGGGCGACGAAAGCGATAAAGGACAAGGAGAAGAAGAAGGAAGAGGTTGATAGGGTAAACATAGAATTCTTTACCGGGTTCCTGGAGCATCTGAAAGGTACACCGGCTGCCGGATGTCACATGATGGCTGTTGGGTATCCCCGGATAATACCACCACTTAAGAAACTAATGGAATAGAAGAGGTTTGTTTTTTTCCTCTTTCTTTCTTTTTTATTTATTTTTTTCTTGCTCTTATTTATGCCTAAAGACTTGTTATGGTGTTGTCGCTATGGTGCTAGTATCATCGCTATCGCTTCTGTAAATGAGCATGTCTCATTCCTTATTGGTCCGGTGGTGTTGATATAAGCGTCAAAATATATCGAATAATCTATACTTGAACTCACCATTGCTTTTCATTTTATATTTTAAATTCTATCTTAAATGTTGTCCCGTCTTTACTGATGACCTCCAGATGCCCATCTAACTGACCTTCAGCCAGGATTTTTACCACGCGCAAACCAAGTGTTTCATTTGCATCGATATCAAATCCTTCAGGTAATCCAACGCCATCATCGCTGACTGTCAGATCAAGCACGCCATTTTCCGATCTACGGAGACTAACCTCTATCTTACCTTCCTTCCTGTTAACAAAAGCATGTTCAAATGCGTTTGCCAAAAGTTCATTCACAATTAATCCCACCGGTACTGCAAGAGATATTGGAAGTGGATAATCCCCTACATAAACGATCGGAGTGATTTTCGTATCGGAAACGGGATAACTCTGGAACAATTGCACCAACAATTTATTTATAAAGTCCTTCATATCTATCTCTGATAAGCTTTCGCTTTCATATAATTGACTATGGATAAGAGCCATACTATTTACCCGGTTCCGGGATTCCAAGAGTATATCCTTTACGTTTTTATCTTTAGCAGCTCGTGCTTGCATATTGAGCAGGCTCGAAACAACTTGAAGGTTGTTCGTCACGCGATGATGTATCTCTCGCAACAACACCTCCTTTTCTTTTAGCGATTTCTTTATTTGGTTTTCCGCTCGCTTGCGGTTGGTGATGTCGCGGTCAATGCCCCGATAGCCCATAATCGCACCGCCAGCATCAAAGAAAGGCACTCCGCGTGTCTCAAGCAATACAGATCGGCCGTTCTTGTGCTGGTTGGTGTTCTCAAAACTAAAATAAGGCTTTCCGGAATCAACAATATCTTGGAATAACCCGGACACGCGCTCCGCCTCATCGAAAGGCATCAGGTCAAAAGGCGTCTTGCCGAGCACTTCCTCAGGTGCATATCCCAGCAGGTCCTTGACCCTCGGACTGACATAGGTATAGCTGCTTTTTTGGTCCACTTCCCATATCCAGTCGCTGGTTGTCTCAACCAGGGCACGGAATTTCTCCTGGCTCTCTCGCAGTGCTTCCTCCATCTTCTTGCGCTCAATGGCATAGTGTATGGCACGTACCAGTAACTCGCCATCCAGTTTGTTCTTGTACAGGTAGTCCTGTGCACCCCCTTGCACAGCCTTAATTGCAAGTGTAGCATCCTCGAGACCGGTGAGCATTATAATTGGGACATCTGGTACGTGAGCATGCACCTTGATGAAGGTGTCCAACCCCGAACTGTCCGGCAGTCCGAGATCTAACAGAATCACATCTATCCTACCTGCTGCGAGGCGCTCTCTAACCCTGTCAAGAGCCGCTCCACATGCTCTATAGAGAACGTAGGGGCATCTGCTTTCGACATCATCACCCGTATCAGGCGGGCGTCTCCAGGCTCATCCTCAATCAGTAGAACTTTGATCTGCTTATCTGTCATTTTCTTCATTCCACTCTTCCCTCTGGTGGCAGTTTCACAATAGTAAACCAGAAATTTTCGGTAGGTTCAAATCGAGCAGGATGATGTCTGGACTGTTGTTTTGCATCTTACCGTCCCTGAGTGCTTCTTGCGTCAGACACACCTCACCCGGGTTGTCTTCCACCAACAAAGTCTCTATCGGCTTACCCAACATCTTTAGCTCCATAAACACAAATAAGCTTTTACATATATAATTAGGGTATGCTTCTAATAGGTATCGTTTCTTCCAAGTGTGTCATTTTCTTGTGTGTATTTGTACAGCGAGGGCAAAAAACCACGAGATTTTACAAAATTAACACAATTATATTGATAACCCAATTTTCTCTTTTATCTTTATCTGCTCAATAAACAGGCTTTGTAGTGCGAGTGTAGTCTTACCTGTGCCAACGTTACTACCTATAAGTATGATGGATGGGGATACGAACGCGCCACCAAGGACTTCATCTAATCCCGCCACTCCAGAACCTATTATTTCCAAGGTACCTGTTCCATATTCAAATTCAATTTGGTTGCTTTGCTCATATCCGCTCGTACAACCACTTCGGAAGTGCTTAATTCCCCGACTTTGAGGATTGCGAGCAGATGTTCTTCCCGCCAGAGCATTTCTTCTCTCTATTGCACCCCTCTTATATTAGCTATATTAGCCACTTATATTTTTAAAGTAAGAACATGAAACTTCAAGATGGCGTGTACATGTACAGAGAGAAGGGCGTGCTTGATGCAAACACGTACGTGATAAGGGGAGAACAAACAGTCCTTATAGACCCGGGACTGGGGAATTACCTTGGACTACTACTCAAAGAGATGCAGGAAGATGGCATAGCCCCAAAAGAAGTAGATGTTATAGCAATTACGCATCTCCATCCTGACCATTGTGATGCAACAGCAGCACTTAAAGATGTTTCCTGTGCTAAAGTTGCGGTACATGTGTCACAATGGGAATATCGTGACATACTATTAGAGGAAGCATCGCGTGTTTTAGGCATAGAAGCAAAGAAATTTGAGGTGGATTTTGTGTTTGAGGATAGTTTAGAGCACACCGAGTTGAGGATACAGCATACACCCGGGCATTCCCCAGAGAGCATTTGCTTTTACGCTGTGGATAAGAAGACACTGATTTCGGGCGATTTGGTATTTGATAAAGGCATAGGGCGAACAGATTTGCCGTTTGGTAACAATGAAGAGCTGATAAACTCTATTAATACGATTTCGACGCTGGATACCGAGCTTCTGCTGCCCGGACATGGGGCGATACTAAAAGGGCGGAGTAACGTCAAAAGGAATTACGATTTCATACGTGAACATTATCTCCAGTGGATGTAAAAAAATCAGCCAGCACTTCCTTCGCCCTATCGATTCTCACCTTCTTCTCCCTCACCATGACTTCCACCACCTTGTCTATCATTTCACCCTTCGCACCGGCTGATATGGCGACATTCCTTGCATGTAGGGACATATGCCCACGTTGAATGCCTTCAGTTGCTAAAGCGCGAAGTGCCGCGAAATTCTGCGCTAGACCCACAGCGGCGATGATTTCCGCAAGCTCGTTTGCCGTCTTCACACCAAGTATCTTGACATTTATCTTCGCTGTCGGATGAACCGTTGTGGCACCACCAACAAGGCCGACCGCAATGGGCAGTTCAATAGTACCAACCAGATCATGGTTCTTATCCTTTTCCCATTTGGTTAATGGTAGATATTGCCCGGTAATACTGGCGTACGAATGTGCGCCCGCCTCAATCGCGCGGAAATCGTTACCTGTGGCTATTACAACCGGGTCTATACCATTCATTATACCCTTGTTATGGGTTGCACATCTGTACGGATCGGACTTTGCAAGCAGGTACGCGCTGATGACACCATCAACAACATCCTCGCCACCGATATCGTCTTTTGCAAAAACCGCACGTGCAAACGCTAACCTGTGCGTTGCGAGATTAGAGATGATGCGCAGATTCACTTTGCCATTCGTGAGTTGCTCAATAAATGGTGCAACCGCTTCAGCCATAGTATTTACCGCATTCGCACCCATCGCATCCTTAACGTTGACTAAAAGATGGACTATCACCATGGGTCCTGCAAGCGTATCAATGACCTCTACCTCGAGGTCTTTCGCACCACCGCCAAGGCTCACAAGCACAGGGTCATTTTCATTCGCACTGTCTAAAATCTCTTGCTTATGTGTGAGAATGCTGAATTTCGCAGATGCCGGATCGGAAACCTCCGTCACCTGTATCTGTCCGATCATTATAGGGTCTGTGGAACCTGCCTGAAACCCACCCTTTTGCCGTGCGATTTTTGCCGCATTGCTTGCTGCTGCGACCACAGACGGCTCTTCTATTGCCATTGGTATCAGATGATCTTTGCCATTGATAACGAAATTCACGGCAATTCCTACTGGCAATGGCATGGTGCCAACAACGTTCTCTATCATTCTGTCCGCTATCTCTCCAAGTGCCCCGGTATTGCCAAGTACTTTTAGCTCCTCTTCTGTTAGATCTGCAAAATCGCTTAGCTTCTCTAATCGCTCTTCTACTCTTAGCTTATAAAAACCAGATATTCGCGATGTTCTCATCTTTCTCATAATAAAAATTTAGGTCTTTTCGTATAAAAAACACAAATATATATAGAAGAATAACCATTTATTTGCTGAGGTAGAAGAAATGCCACGTTCACATGGAGAGAGGAAAAGAACAAGGAAGAAGTTGAGCAAAAGGAAGAGAGAGCGAGGATTGTCCCCTATAAGTAGAGCCATCCAAAGCTTTGAACTAGGAGAGAAAGTGCACATTCGTATAGACCCCAGCATTCATAAGGGTATGCCACATCATAGATTCCACGGCTTGACGGGCGAGGTGAAAGGGACGCGAGGGAGAGCTTACATCGTTGAGATAGCGGATTCGAAGCGGAAGAAGGATTTATTTATACGCGCTGAACATTTGAGCCCGCAAAAAGGAGGGACATAATTTTGTTACTGATTTTGAGGGGCTCTCCAACAATTCAAAATCAATTGTGAGACAGCCACAAAAACACTTATTGTCGCCATCTGTTGTACTTTGACTTTTGCTCTTTTCATTTTGCATTATCGGCAGGCACAAAAATTTCCCGCTTTTTGGGGAGATTCTATGGGCCCGATGCGATTTGAACGCATGACCTCCGCCATGTCAAGGCGACGTCATTCCAACTAGACCACGGGCCCTATGAGCATTTATAATAAGTACGTGCTTATAAAATAATCGTATTTTCCTGTGGTTGAGATTATGAAAAAAGATTTGATTGTTGTCAGAACGGGTCCCGTAGGAATAACCACGGGGATGTATGCCGTAAGAAGCGGATTGGAGACACTAGTGCTTGATAAGGGGATATGCGACGGATTATCAAACGAGCTGGAAGAAGTTAAAAAGGTAGAGTCCAAGGCGGAAGAGATGACAATAATCACGAAAAAGGACTCATATCTCACAAAAGGCGAAGAGCCCGTAAATGGGTTAGCCACGTAAATGGGTTAGCCACGCAAATGGGTATTAAGATGCATAAAAGAGGTTACATAATTACAGATAAAAGCCAGAGAACGAACCTCGAGCGGGTATATGCTGCAGGGGACATAACCGGTGGCGTGAGACAAATAGTAGTAGCATGTGCGGAAGGCGCTATCGCTGCCACCTCCGCATATGACGATTTACGGAAAAACAAATCAAAGGGGATAAAATGAAGACAAGGGATTTACCGCTGGATGGGCGACCACGAGAAAGATTAGCGAAGTATTGTGCAGAAGCACTAAGCAATGCGGAACTGCTTGCAAGTCTTTCAGAACAGAAATGAAAGGCGAAGGGGGTGAAGAACCTATATAAATGGATAAAAAAGCTATCGGAGTCATATTTTCCTTGATAGCGATATTTGTTTTACCACCAGCTATCATCTTGATTTACAATTTGGAATATTACGCAAATGCGTTGTCTTCTGTGGTAATAGCAACAGCCACGGTAATTTACGCAACTTTAACTTATTTACTCTTACGGGAACAGCAAAGAGAGAAAAAGAAGCCACGCATTCAAGAAATCTCTGATTTTGTAATTAATCCTCTGGTTAAAAGATTGGAGAGCCAGAAAAGTTACTTGAAGAAGGGGGATTTTGGATGGGAAAAAATAAGGAATATCCGATATGTTACTAATATTACAGAACTTACGTTCCCATTTTGGGGCATAAAGAAACTTATCTATGATGATTTTAAGACAGCTTATTCAAAAGTCACTAAAAAATAGAAGTGCATGATAATGTGGTGGAAAAGTTAAAAGAGAGCTTGAAAGAGTTTGCAGATGAAATTAAATCACTGCCGGATTTCAGAAACACTGTTTCGGAGAGATTTGAAGAATATAGAAAAAGTGAAAAACCTGAGAAAAAAAGCCGTTTTGAAGCTACCGACAAAAATTTTGGATTCATTTCAGAGCTAATTGTTAAGAATCAGCAAGAGTTAAACGAGCACTATACATATCATAAATTCTGGAGTTTATACGGCAAGGAGTTTCTCCGTTTCAGAGAAGGAAAAGAGGTTAAAGAGTGCAAAACAGAGGTTAAAAGAAGACGCAAAAATTTGCTTGAACTCGAAGGCGGTATTTTAAAAGATTTAATGGGGATTTTGAAGATATATATAAAAGAATATGGAATCACTTATAGATGGATGAAAGAAGCGGAAGATAGGGAAATGGAAGAAAAATTAGGCTTGACGTAACGAAAAGAGGAATAGGTGATTATCCTTGCTCTCTCGCCAAGTCTAAAATATCTCATTGCTTCCTCATCCCAACCTCATAAAAGTCTCAGCGATCAATTGCTGATAATAAAAATACTTGAAGAGAAAATATAAGTATTGAAAAGATGGAACTAAGAGAGATAGGTGTTGACGAAGCGGGTAGAGGTCCTGTAATAGGGTCTATGTTTGTTGCCGGTGTTTTAAATTATGATGGGCTGGAAGAGCTAGGGGTAAAAGATTCAAAGCGATTGAGCGCTTCGAGAAGAGAATACCTGGCGAAAATTATAGAAGATGCGACCGAGGTTTATGTCGTGGCGATAACTGCAAGCGAGATAGACAAAGCGAGAGAAGAGCGTACTTTAAATGAAATCACGGTCGACCTCTTTTCCGAAGTGATCAACCATTTTCAGCCGGCCCGGGCTTTTGTTGATGCTGCGGATGTAAAGCCAGAGCGGTTCGCGGCTAATCTTAGGTCGAACTACAAGGGGGTCGGGGAGCTCGGAATAACCTCTGAGTGGAAAGCGGATGATCACTACCCCGTTGTCAGCGCAGCATCTATAGTTGCGAAGGTACACCGAGATAGATCTATAAGAGTGATTGAGGCGGAGATAGGAGCAGAGATAGGAAGTGGATACCCTGCGGACCTGAAAACCATTCAATTTCTAAAAGGGCTACTAAAAGGGAAAGAGCTGGACAATATTCCCGCTTACGTGAGACGATCTTGGAAAACTGTTCATTTATATATGCCTAAGGAGTAAAGTAAATAAAAAATGGTGTCCCCAGAGAGTATTGAGGAAAAGGGGAAGTATAATGGAAATAGACGGAGAGGGGATAAAGCTAAAGCGGACGCTGAAGAGAAGCTAAAAGAATGCCCTGAGTGTGGTTCTAAGAACTTGGTAAGAGATTATGGTAAAGCAGAGCTTTTCTGTGCTGATTGTGGACTGGTAATAGCCGAGAATATCGTGGATCTTGGACCTGAATGGCGAGCCTTTGATTCCGAGCAGGCGTCAAAAAGGGCTAGGGTTGGAGCACCGATGACTTATCGGATACATGACAAGGGCCTTAGCACACTTGTCACCTGGAGTTCACCGGGTCAGGGCCAATATAAGCTAAAGAAAAGGCAACAGTGGACTCACATTGCGAATACAACAGAGCGGAGCTTTATTTTTGCACTTTCTGAGATAGATCGGATGGCAAGTGCGCTTAGATTACCGATAAATATCCGTGAGGCGGCATCTATGCTATATAGGAAGGCAATGAAGAAGCATCTAATTCGCGGGCGGAGCATAGAAGGAATAACCTCTGCGATCTTGTATGTTTGTTGTAGGCAGTATGGTGTGCCGCGAACTCTGGAAGAAGTCAGGGATGTGTCTCGGGTCGGGCAGAAGGAGATAAGTAGAGCCTATCGATTCCTTTTACGTGAGCTAGATCTGAAAGTCACGCCTGCTTCTCCTGTAGACTTCGTGCCTCGTTTCTGCTCCCAACTCGATCTGAGCGGTGAGATAAGGTCAAAAGCAGTAGAGATAATAAAAAAAGCATCGGAAGCGGAACTGACCAATGGGCGAGGGCCGATAGGCATAGCAGCCGCAGCTATTTATATCGCGGCAATATTAAGTGGTGAACATCGCACACAGAAAGAAGTATCAGATGTTACGGGTGTGACAGAAGTTACGATCCGGAACAGATACAAAGAATTATCAGAGCAGTTGGATATAGATGTGCTGCTATAAACCTTTTCTTTGTAAGAAAAGCTTTATTTACCAAAAGAACGTTTTATTCGTTCTGATGATTGCCCTTGCAGCTATCTTCGCAACCCTTAATGGCTCGGGCACTTTGCCATGTAAGATGAATTTTTTAAGCAGCGCGCCAGCTTCGGCTTTTTGCATACCTAGAAAACGTATTAATATCTCAAAATTATCATGCAGTTTCACAGGCACACGGTTTCCAAGCATTCTATAGGCGGCTATCCGTAAATCGCACTCACTTGTTGCAAAATGCTTGGTTATATGCTCTTCCAAACCTTCCGATTCCTCGTAAGTGACACAGATTAGCGGAATACGCAGCTTTTTGTATACCGTCTTTATATCCACGATGTTAAACCAACTGATGACACATCCATTTAGCATCATCACGTTTATATCATCTCGCTGAAGAGATTGGAATAGGCGTAAAATCCCGTCGGTAGCATCCATTCCGCCTACGGCTATACTGTCGAAAACAACGCCGTCTATAATGTTATCTGACCGCATAACGACACCTGCAAGCACTGACTTCTCTTCTCCGCGCTTGAAGCTTTCTGCAATACCGAGTACTCTTATCCCCTTTTTGTTTATATGCAACACCATCACAAATAAGGGGTTCGCTCCCGCTCTTTCTGCTCTCTATACCTTCTTCTTAACATTGGATCACTATTCATTCGCTCTATCTCCAGGTCCAACTTCTCATCCAGCTTCGCTTGCTTTTCTGATATATAGTCCGTAGAAAGCGCATTAGCAGAATCAGAGGAATATTGCTGCATACCGGCCATTATAATGGCAGGATCGGCCTTTTGAGGCGAGATCAAACCGAAAGGAACTGGCGCGCCTGTAACCATAAGCTTTCCTATTTCATCATCGGTTTTCCCTACTTCACAGCCAAATCCCATCGCTTCATTACGTCCCGTATGCTCAATTTTTATCTGCCATATACGCTCAGAGCTGGAGATGAACATGTCATACCGACCTTTTGGATTTCGTCCGGATAGTACTCTCCAGTCTTCCCTATTCTTGCTCTTATCCCATTTCTCTTTTAGTATCTGTGCTATTTCAGCCGATGATTTTATCCTCATTTTCAAGTCTCATTGTATAATTGAGCTATAAAGATATAAATTTTACTATTCAGAGAGCAATTAAAATTTGGGGTTTAATGTAATGATTGCGATAATCCTTGCAGGTGGGAAGAGCAGCAGAATGGGGTGGCATAGAGGGGGTGAGAAGGCAGTTACAAAGATAGATGGAAAGCGACTAATAGATTTGGTTGTCGAGAGCGTTTCCAAATCAAGAGTATCGGATTTTATCGTGGCTATCTCAGACAACACACCAGAAACAGAGGCGTATTGCAAACGTGTAAGATATAAAACAGTAGCAACACCAGGGGCGGGTTATCACGAAGATTTGCAATATCTGCTCTCGTGTTATCCAGAATTCATATCAGTTGCATGTGACATCCCGTTTTTAAGAACTGAGCATATTAATGCGATGCTAGACGCTTTTTCCTCGCACCGCACTAGCATCACAGGCGCTGTTTCCCGGAAGATAGTGCCAAAGAAGGTAATACCAAGCTACACGTTCGAGCATGAAGGTAAAGAACTCGTTTCCTGTGGCATCAATGTGGTCACGAGTTCTAAAGATACGATACCTTTTTTGTTTAATGATCCTTTACTTGGCATAAATGTTAATACACGAGATGATTTGCGAATGGTCGATAGCATTTTACAAAAGTTAAAATGATCAAAAATTATTTTAGACTTTTCCCACTGTTTCTTCGCGCTTTATCTTTTCCATCTTTATTAGTTTCTTCCCTCCGGATGAATATAAATAACTTGCATATCTCTTGTTTATCAAGTCACTGCACAATCACCCCTTCATGCACTATCGCTGCTATATCATCACGTGTCGCTCTCCTCACCACCCCTCTTATTGGATTCCTCACGTTTCGCATATTTGGCGTGTCGTTTTTTATCACCAACAAATTCGCCTTTTTACCCTCTTCTATGGACCCCGTGAATTTTTCCTCATTCAGTATCTTTGCGGAATTAAGTGTGCACATCTTCATTACTTCTCTTTCATCGAGCCGAAAAATCTTGGCGATGAATTCCAGCTCGGAGAACATATTAGGCGAGTTGAGCATCACGTTATCTGTGCCGACACCCACAGCTAATCCAGACTCAAGCATTTGAAGCAAAGGCGGCAGTCCCATACCAGTCACCAGATTTGACCGAATACAGACGACAGAATCAATATCCATATCATGCATCCTCTTGAAGTCCTGCGGTGATGCATGTATAAGATGCACGATGAAGTCGGGCTCAAGTTCTATCGCGCCACTTATGTCATCGGCATTCCTTTCACCCGCGTGAAGTGCGAACATTTTCCCCCTTCTCTTCGTCTCATCGGCCAAAAATATCAACTCTGCCTGCGGATAGTCCGCCACACTGCTCAGCCCGAGTCCATCCACAGCTTCAAAAAGCCCGTTAATATCTTCATCGCTACGCTTCGCTTTCTCTGTCATTCTGCCGAATGATTTCATACTTAAATTCTCGCGCCTTCCAGCCAGATTGAAAGCTTCTTCCAATGCTTGCATACCCGAAATGCCACCTTCACGGAAATCCGCGAACATCTGTGTACCAGTAGCAAAAATGTCAGCAATGGCATCGCTCATCGCGGAAACAAGCGTTTCATGTGCTGTTTCTCCCAATATTTTATGTTTATACCCTCCGGGACCCACTAAGTTCTCTAAAGGCATAATATCAGGCTCTTTTGCTACCGAATCGCCGATGTGTGTATGTGCATTGACGAAAGCCGGAATTATAATGCCTTCTACTGCTGATTCTATCTGCCCCTCACCGATTTCTTTTAGCTTTCCATCTTCTATTACCACATACCCTGCCATTTCCTCGAATTCATCGCCATATACAACTGTCCCGGAAAGCGTTAGTTCGGTCATTTACTTTTATTTCCGATTTGGTATTTGTGATTCATTCACCCCTTTAAGTATCTGCTCCAAAATATCCTTATCCGCGAGATATTCGCAATCAACGATTTTTTCGAGCTTCAATGGGAGGCCATCCATCCGATACGCTATCTCTTCCGTCTCGACACCCGTAATTGCAGTGGGGATTGCAACAGATGCGAACTGCGTAGTCGGTGTTTCAAAAGGGTCAATCAAGATTATTGGCAGATCGCGCAATTTCCGTGCGATTTCCATTGGGAACGAAGAGAAAGGGTCTGCACCAACGATTAATGCAGCATCTACCTCTCCCCTAGCTATCACATCCAAAACTGTCGTCTTACCCGGCTCAAAAATAGTGTCACGTGAGAAATCCACGCCAAATGGATAACCTGTCTCACGTAACAAGAGATTCACTGCACCGAGCACATTAAAATGCCCCTTCATTGGAAACAATACGAAATTCACGTCTTCCTTGTTTAGCGCATCAACGAGAGCTAAAATGGCTTCAATGCTCTTTGATCCGTTTTTATTTGATAAGATACCAAGGCCCACGAAGATAACACCATAAAATGCCTTCTTCAGCCTATCTGCCATTTTCCTTAGTGTATCAATGTCCATCCCGCCCGTTAGCTCTTCTTTTAACAACTCACCTTTTACCAGCCGCCGCAAAATATCCGCTATTTCCGCATCCTCTCCCGGATTAACACGCAAGAACCATCTTGAGATCTTCTTCAACTCGCTGTCAGCCACATCAATAGTAATCAGTTCCCTATCCATCACACCCTTCATTGCATACCTTCCAACTGGATATACAGAGTACTTGGAAAGGTGTCTTGGATGCGACACAACGGGATTAGCGCCCCAGTAAATGACGACCTGGGCGTTGTCTCTTATCTCATCTAGCAGAGCATAGTAAAAAGGGCCCTTCTTCATTAATTCCAAATACAGAAGATTATGGCAGATTGATTCCGTGATGTCATATACGCCCTTCTTTAGCTTCGCTATTTCTAACGCTATCCGCTGAGCGTTATAGCCACTATTGCCAAGCCCATAGATAAGCGGCTTATTCGCAGCATTTAGTATCTCCACCGCCTTTTCTATTGCATCGTCATAATCCGTCTCTTTACCGTTTACTGCTGGCTTCTTTAGCCTTTGCTCGGCCTTCTCCGCCGATAAGAACTTTTCAACGCCGAATGTGCAAGCATTTCTTATCTCTTTTATTCTGTTTCGCTCTACGTCTACCGAAATAACCACATCATCACATAAACAGGCGCAGAATGGACATACCGCCGTCTCTATTATTCTCTCTTTACCGTTCATTTCTATAAAAATGATGATCTTATCGCTTTATCAGCCGGATTGTTTCATTGAATGAACAATTTAAGCCGAGTTTGTTAAAGAATGTAACGATATTTCTCACATCACGCAGGAGGAACGCATCGGCATTAGGGTGCTGCAAAAGCGTAGCTTGCCCCATATCTATTATTACCGGTTCTATCTCAACGTCAGCACCTTCAAATTCGCGCTCCACATACCCTTTCATCAATATGTTAAACTCGCTGAGGTCTGCATGCACCATCCGCCCCTTCTCATACATGATCCGAATATAGGAAATGATGCGAAGAAAGAGCTCTTCAAGTTCAAAATCAGTTTTGAGTATGTCCTCAGGAACATCTCTCAATCTTGGTGCTGCTACCCCGTCCCGACCTATAAACTCCATTATCAGCACATTTTTATCAACAGCTATTGGCTTTGGCACTTCAACTCCGGCGTCAAAAGCTCTTTTGAGATTCTTTAGCTCTTTTCGTGCCCATGCCGATACGATACTTCTTCGGTCTCGCTTTATGTTTTCAAACCTCGGGTCGCCAATAATATAGTCAAGCATGGCATTGAAGTTGGAGGTGCTTACTTTATACATTTTTATCGCCAACTCCTCCTCTTTTGCACCAATAGCATGAAATATAACCGCTTCTTTACCGCTACTTATAGGACCACCCAACGCTTTTAATAATCCCCGCTTCCTGAATTTATACAGTGTCTCCAACGTGGGAATGTCAAGAACAGATAGCTCAGTTTTTCTATCGCGATAATCCTTATTCTTTCTTTTACCCTTAGGTAATGGCTTCTCTTCCCTTTCTAGCCATTTCTCTACTTCAAATAGCCCTTCCTTCTTAACCATTCCATTTGTGGTCTTCTATATCTGTAGATAAGGTCGGCCTTTTCATCCTGAAAGTCCCAGGGAACTATTATTACTGCGTCTCCGACGTTTACCCAATGTCTTCTCTTTAATCTGCCCGGGATTCGGGCCATCCTTTCTTTCCCATCTAGGCACTGCACGGTTACCCTTCGCCCGCCTAACATCTTCTCTACTATCGCCAACACTTCCCTTCTCCTTTTATCCGGAATACGCACACGTATTACTTCTTCTGTACTTTCAGGTTTATACAATTTTTCCTCCTCTTCGGCTGCTAGCCCCACCTTGCAAAATATTTAAATTTAATAATAACTTACTATGTATAATGAAAGAGTAAGGCATAATGCATTATAAATCAAATTTGACAGTATCTTCGAGTAGAAGGATTTAATTATATAAAAAAGAGAGGATGGAAGAAGAGATGAAGTCGAAGAGAAGGTGGAAGAGCATCTTAACACGGCTAAGAAGAGCTTTGTCTTTCCGGAAGGGGACGGCGAAAATTGGCATCTACGGACCGCCGAATGCTGGGAAAACCACTTTGACAAATAGAATAATCCATACTTTTGTAGATGAGAACGAAGATGTGGGGATAGCCACAGAGGTACCCCATGAGACAAGAAGAGCAGTCAGGAGAGAGGGAGTCACCATAGACCTGAAAGCTAAGTCATTGGAGGATCCAAATCCTGATTTGAATTCCGAGTCAAAAGAGAAGCCAAAGCGAGGAAAAGCGAAGCTGAAGCTGGATGTGGTTGACACGCCGGGATTAGCGACAAAGATAGATTTTCATGAGTTTTTGGCTTATGGTTTGGAAGAGGATGAGGCGAAAAAAAGAGCGAAAGAGGCGACGGAAGGCGTTATAGAGGCAATAAAATGGCTCGACGATATTGACGGCATTGTGCTTCTTATGGATTCTACCGAAGATCCGTATACGCAAACTAATATTATCATCATCGGGAACATGGAAGCAAGGGGTATCCCGATTATTATCGCTGCAAATAAGGTAGACCTTGTGGATGCCACGCCACAAAGGATAGCAAATGCTTTCCCGCAGCACTCAGTCATACCAATATCAGCACTGAAGGGCGAGAATATGCTGGACTTATATGAGGAAATGGCGCGGAGATTCCGGTGAGGGAGTTATACGATGGAAATAAAAATGAATCTGATTTCGGAAGACAAAATAAATTCGATGACCTCGACGGAGAAGTTAAGATTTGTACTGGACGGGGTAAAGTCGGGGGATATAGTAGTGTTGGAAGGCGGTCTGACGTCAGAGGAGCAGATGAAACTGATAGAGCTTACAATGACGGAGGTGGACGATGATTTTTCTGGCATAGAGATGAGTGGATATCCGTCTAAAAAGGGATTTTTGAATATAAGAAAGAAGACAAGACTAACAGTTATAGGACCCGCGAAGACGATGCACACGACGAAGAAGGATAAAGACTTTATAAGTGCGATCATTTCCGCAATCTGAGATCCCTGAAATAAAGATGCATAAATGCTTGAAATGTGGTAAGGAATTCGAAAAGATAACAGAAGAGATGCTGAATGGCTGTCCTGTGTGTGGTGGGAATCTTTTTCTCTATATAAAGAAGGGAAAAGAAGCAAGTGCAACGGACTTGGTGGACCAGCTAAAAGTAGAAGATAAGGTGCCCCTAGAGGTGGATAAGATAGAAAGCTTAAAGATTTTGAGCCCAGGCATATACGAACTCAATCTGGATGCGTTGTTAGAGCGGAAGGAGATAGTAATGAAGATGAAGGAGAATGGCTCGTATGTAATCCATTTGCCATCGTTATTTAAGAAAAAGAAGTAGTATCTTGAAATATCAAACATCCATTACGCCCAAAACGCCCATACAAGATAGCGTCACTATTATACCTGCAATTATCACACCCGCGAGGATAGCAACAAATGCGTATCGGAAGCGAATGCCGAAGACGAACGCGACTGCACAAGCCGTCCATGCTCCCGTCACGGGAAGAGGAATGGCAACAAAAGGTATCAGTCCTAGAGAGCCGTATTTCTCCATCCTCTTGCTATGTCGCCTTGTTCGTGCGAAAAGCCAAGTAAAGAACCTGTCGAGGATAGCGTATCTTCGCAACCAATTTGAAACAGGGCCGAGAAAAAGAAGTAACGGCACTACAGGTAGCATATTCCCTATTATGGAAAGGACAAAAGCTTCAGCATAGCCCATATTATAATAACCTATTGCAAGTGGTATAGCAGCACGGAGTTCGCCAACTGGCGTCATCGCCGTCAATATCACCGTGATACATTCATATAGCGCGTTAATACCAATATCAACAGTCATAATCTTTATAATAACTCTTGGATTAAGAATAAAAAAGCAATTTGGGATTTTGGTTCTATTTATGTTAGGTACTGTGATTTCTATTAATAGCATAGAGATATATTAAGGAGAGATCAGGAACATGAAATTCAACCCCAAACAGATAAGAGAAGAAACGAGCAATGATTTTGAAGCCGCATGGCTAGCGGGAACAAAATATGCAGATGAGAAGCGAGTGAACGAAAGACATCCAAGGTCTTTGCTACGTTTACGCTATGGTAAGCCACATCCAGTATTTGAAACGATCCAAAAGCTAAGAGAGGCGTATCTGCGGCTCGGATTCGAGGAAGTCATGAATCCTGTGACGATAGAAGAAGCGGAAGTGAAGAAGCAATTTGGGAAAGAGGCACTTGCGGTCTTAGATCGCTGTTATTATCTCGCTGGCTTGCCTCGCCCGGACATTGGCATTTCTGATGAACGCGTGAATCAAATGAACTCGTACTTCGGTAAACCATTCTCAAATGATGAAATAGACACACTCAAGAATACACTGCACAGCTATAAAAAGGGCGAAATAGACGGCGATGATCTAGTATATGAAGTAGCAAATAGTCTGGATGTGGCAGATATGGAAGTAACGAAAGTGCTTGAGGCGGTTTTTCCGGAGCTAAAAGACCTCGCGCCTGTACCTTCCAGAAGCACATTGAGGAGCCACATGACCTCCGGCTGGTTCTTGACTCTTGCTGAAGTCTGGAATAAAAAGCCATTACCGATAAAATTCTTCTCCGTGGACAGGTGCTTCAGAAGGGAGCAGCGAGAGGACGAAATACGACTACGTAATTACCATTCTGCATCCTGTGTCTTCTGCAGCGAGGATGTAAGCATAGACGATGGCAAGGACCTCGCCACCGGGCTGCTTCTGCAATTCGGATTTGTAAAAATGCGATTCCAAAAGGACGAGAAACGGTCGAAATATTACATGCCCGAGACACAGACGGAAGTTTTCTGTTATCATCCGCGGATAGGGTGGGTGGAAGTCGCCACTTTTGGGATTTATTCGCCCACTGCACTGGCGCAGTACGAGATCCCCTATCCCGTAGTAAATCTTGGATTGGGCGTAGAGCGATTAGCGATGATATTGCACGATGCACAGGATATGAGGGCATTAGCATACCCACAATTTTATGCACCCTGGGAATTGAGCAACATGGAAATAGCGGCGATGATCCGTCTGGCGGAGACACCGAGCACGGCGGAAGGCGCGGAAATCGCAAAAAGTATCGTTCGAGTATGCGAAGAGAGAGGAAAAGAGAAATCACCCTGCGAGTTCCTTGCATATCAGGGGCCACTATTCGGACGGGATATTGAAGTCTGGGTGACAGAGCCCGAAGAAAACACGCTTTTATGCGGTCCCGCATATCTGAATGAAATAATCGTGCATGAAGGGACCATATACGGGATACCGAGGAAGAAGGAATGGAAAACAGTATTTGAAGAGGGTGTACCAACGGACATAAGATTTTTAGATGCTTTTGCCGCTTTCGCCGCTCGTCAGATAGAGGAAGCGGAGGATATAGACAAAAAAGAGGTAAAAGTAAAGATAGTGCGGAGCGGTGCGGATATAAATATAAAGGTAGAAGACGTAGCGATGCGATTTATAACCTCGAAGAAGAAGAAGGTAGATATAAGAGGGCCTGTTTTTATTACCGTTCTGGGAAAAGGATGAATAATTGTTTAGCAAACCACAAGATTACACAACACTTTTTCTTTTTTACAAAAAGAAAATTTAGCCTGTGCTAAAAGAAAAACAAAAATAACGTTTTTAGTGAATGTTTTTACCGAAGGTAAAAAAGCTGCCACCCCACATAAGAAAATGCTGCCTGATACTGGGTAAACTCATCACCCATCACCTCTCTCATGCATCCTGTACCAGATCACCAGCAATAGCCACAGATGTCCCCGCAGGTCTCCCTATATTAATTACTTCTTTTATCTCTTCCACTATCTCCGCCGCTTCTGCATCATCATCTATTTTCAACCTTACAAGCGTCATTGAATAGTCTTTGCTAATATAATCGTATATCTGTTGTCTTTTCGTTTCATCTTTCTCCTCTAAGAGCGACACAACACTTCTCAACGTTTTTGGTATCCTGCCATCATTCGCCTCCTTTATGATTTCCGCCGCACTATGCGCATCCACAACACCATCAACAAGCTTTGCTCGCTTGGATAGCAAATCAACATATTTCAATACCTCTGGGTCTCGAACATCCCTTATCTCTTCGGATCGTGCAAATCTTGGCTCGAGCTCTACTACAATGTTTAACTTGCGTAGGCTACCCGGGAATTGATCCGCTATCAGTTCTGATGTCTGCGGATCAACACCGGATATTATATATTTCACACCTGCGGGTTTTGTAATAGAAGCTATATCCCTCTGTATTATTTCTGCTACTTCTTCCATCTTCGCTTCACTTAATCCCGCTATTGGACTAACTTTTATCAGCGTGATGCTGAAGTCGTCATTAACAAATCCTTCTACTTCTGACGGCGGGAAAAAGGCAGCCAAAACTTCTCCTACCTCTGCTAAATCGCCTGGAACACCATCTTTAAACGCAGTGGCAACTGACTGAACTTTTTCGATCTCTGTTTCATTCTCAAGCCGTTCGTGTAACTCAATTACCGATTGTATCACCGCGGGAGCTCTTATATCACGAAGAATGTTCTTTGCGCTTGTTTCCTCGTCCAAACAAACAGCTATAAATATCGTTTCTTCACCGCCGAATTTACTCGCTACTCGCTCTTGCAAGACGGAAGCAGGCGCCCCTATGTTACCATGAAAAAGCAGCACTATCGCAGCGTAACCTGAAATTGCGAATACTGCTATTATCAGCACTGCTATGATTATCCATTTACCCTGCGGACCTTGGGGTGGAGACGAACTCTTTGACCCTTTTGCTATACCCTTCTTTCCTTGCAGTGCCATTTTGTCCTTGTAGATAATGTATAACTGCCTTCTATTTGAGACACAGATTTACACGGATTTACGCAGATTTATTTTAGTTTAATTTAACCATGTTGATTCTTATCATCTGTGTTAATCTGCGTTAATCTGTGTCTATAATAATATAATTTATTTTTCTCCATTTTTTATATCTTTGATTATAGATGGGAGAGGGGAGATAGGAGAGCATGATGATTTAGACTCGCTTCCTTCGCATAATAAAGGCAAGAATAAGGGCGATTAGGATGAATAGAACCTCAAACCCGGGGATAGAAGAACTGCCTGATGTCACTTCTACTCGGATCTGCTTATCGAAGATATATACCTTGTCATCGCCTAAGTCGCGGTCTCCAACGCACCGTATCTCCATACCCAGAGGATATATCTTCTTCGCGGCATCTTTATCCACATCAAATTCCAATATCGCATCTCCTGTCTCATTCACCTTTAAATTACCTACATGATCGCTCTTCACAGCGAAATCAAATGGCACATCCGCTTCTCCTGTTACTCGAACGCTAACAGATTCCGCTTCCTCGGAACCCACATTCTGGACTCTTATATGCAGTATAATGTGATCGCCAGCGCTTATATTCCTGGGCTCGGTATAAGAGGAAACAATTTCTAACTCGGGCTTTCGCTCCACTAATATGTCAACACTCATTACCCCTTGGTATTCCCGGTTCTCAATATCTTTAAATCTTATCACCAGTGGGATGCTATACGTTCCCGCTTCTACATTATCAGCAATGTCAATATGAAAACTCACCCCAACCCGGCCTTCTCCCCCGGTTTTTAACCGCCCTATATATACGCGGTCTGTTCCAGACCAAGAAGGCTCGAAGTGTTCATTGCAAATCAATCTTGCCTCAACATCCTTTGCATCCGCTTCTCCACTGTTCTCTATGGATACTAGCACTTTTACATCCTCATCTCCGGGCCTTACATGCGTAGGCTCAGTATATACATTTCCAACATTTATTAGCGCACTTCCTTTTACGTTGAAAGAAATACCCAATTGCGCTGATTTTTCGTACACAGGAACAAGATTCCCTCCTGAATCGAGAAAATACATATGTGCATAGGCCTCCCCCATACCAGATGAATATTCATACCACGTACAGGCGATGGGCATAGGATAAACACCATTAGGAGTACCTTCTTTTGCGTGAACGGTGATTTTTACCTCTTTCGAGCACCATGAATTTAGCGTGTTTATTTGGACTACCGTAAGTCCTATGAGGGATACGTATTTGGTGTTTTGAACATCAAACTCTAACGTTATGTCTTTTGCATCTACCCCTCCATTGTTCTTCACAGTCAAAACAACTTCCTTTGTCTCGCCAGGATGAAACTCTGTTGGCTCTACATCGGTTATAACAACAGAAGATAACGCACCACTAACAGGCATCACGACAGAAAAAGCGGATATGTAGAGGCATAGTGCAAGTACTACAACTACCTTTTTTAGCGCTACGGCGGTATCTCTTTGCGTCATACGTTCTAATAGTAAAGAAGGCGATACTACATATAAATTTCGACCAATTAATTGCAAACTGCAGACTGCAAATCGAAATTCAGAATCGACATCGATTGAACTTTAACTTTTGCATTTCTTAGGGTATCCCCAGCCAGTCTCCTCCGCTACCAATTACGGTATGATGAATAATGTGGAAGTCGCCCCAATAGTCCTCAGTTCCATAAACGGTTGCTCCACCGCTACCGCTACCGCCACCTGCACCCCCTGGCGGGTCTACTGCAGCGAAGCCAAAATGTCCCCTCCCTGTCATGTACGTGTTTGTACACATGGAGAATGAATTTTTATCCATTGCATAGCTCGTATCCGTATCCAGATACTGTATATCCGAGAAACTTTCACAAGCTACCGCGCCTATTTTGTAATTCTTACCTGTGTTACCATAACTAAAGTTGCCTGACTTGGACTGAATATGAGCCCACTCTTTTGAAGAGAGCATGGTAGGATTAGTATTCAGATCTACGCGCTGGCTACCTAAGTAATAGCCCTCTCCCTGCACTCTTCCGATTAAATAAAGACCGTCATTATCAAACTTTCTAGTTATATCTACAACACCATACCCACTCGTAGTAAACCAGTTGCAGGTCCCCGCCGAAGCAATGTTCGGCAGCACGAACGCGGCAAACAATAATGCTAATACAAATATAGCAATATTTTTTACGCCCTTCCCTTTTTTCGCTTTCATCTTTATCTTCACGCCTATAAATAATAATAACAATGCTATACAGTATATTAAATAAAAAAAGAGCTCCTTATAGGAGCTACCGTTTGTGCGCTTTTAGGCTCTTTTGTTAGTGTTCCAATTGGACTCTAATCTTACGGGAATAACTTATCTATTGACTCATTAGCAAAGCTTGGTGGAATTACTTTTACATTATGACGACCGTTCAACCCGAAATCCACGAAATTCACTTTGCCCTCGCTATCCAATTTCAAGATAATTACCCATTTCGTATACTTGTTCCAGTATATCAACGTATTACCGTGTGCAACTGGTGCACCGACTACCCCTGTGCTAGGCTTACCACTGCCAATGGAGTTTGTAGCTTTCGGCTTGGAACCAATTACCCATTCGTTATGCCTGGCATTGCCCACGTATTTGATTTTACTGGTGTCTACCGGGCCCCGATCATTTATCATGCCCTTGTACACCGCTTCGGTTATCAGCTCTGGCTGAGGCCCTGCTGGCAATTTCGCTAATGATTGGCTTGCAAGCGCATAAGGAATCTCTGTTATTCCATTGCCCCACCGCCGGAAACACACGTCATCTATGTATCCCGAGTCATTTAAGTGTATATCGATCAAATACTTTGTCTTCTTCTCCCAATACATAATCTCCATTGGATGCCCTGCGAATTTGGTACCTTTTACCCAATTGCTATCCACCGCGTTACTCACAAATCGGATTTTACCGACGTCTATCGGCTGTTCTATTGTATTCTTGTACGTAGTTACGTCCATCACCGCTGCTACTGTCTGCACACCGCCTATTACTACAGCCAATAAGAGCGCAATAGCAAACAAGACTATTACTTTCTGTTTCTTCATTTCTTTTCTTATCACCTCCTTTTCGTTTATTTAGAAAAGTTTCTAAATTTTCCTCTTTATATATACCGCTGCTATTCCCTTCTCTCTCTATCCAAAAAAGTAAAAAAAAGCCCCTGACAGAGGCTTTACTCTTCGTCTAGCAATCCCCTTCGTAGAATTCCGAGGGTAGTCCTGTAGGTCCAAATGGGCACGGTAACCAGGTCCCATTATCTGGAGTACTCTTTGGTGGCTTATTTATTTTCACCTTCATATTCTTTTCTATGGTGAAGTTACCAATGTAGTCCTCAGACACTCGTATCATCGTTATGTGGGGATCTCTGTCTTTAACTACCACTCCAATGTGACTTGCACCGCTTACCGTAGAAAGGATGTCCATCTTCGCAATTCCATATCCGTGCACCCCTGTCTCTTTGTAATCATCGCAAGGTGGGAGATCTTTAGTATCCTCGTCGAGTTCATATGGCTCAACGCAGGTCACATTACTCACGATCGTCTTCTTAATGTAATCGGCATCGGTATACTTTGCTCTCATTGCTGTGTTAATCTGATAGTTCTTTATGCACAGGTCTTCTTTCCACTTAACCGAAGATTCATCATCGATCAAAGTCATGCTTCCACTCGTAAGAGCCACTGGCTTAAATGTCATCTCCGCATCTTCACAGTAGTCAATCGATTGACTCACGTCTCGTTTGAACTTTCCACTTGGTGTCCTATAACTTTTCACAACCACTACCTTTAGCACTTGGTCTACTTCATAGTCTCCACAGCCATGAATGTGAAGACTTGTCTCGAGATTATGTGCTGGATTCCATGGCGCGGTATTTATATCTTTATCCACCATAACGAGGCCCGTTCCCTCTACCATAGACTCCTGGTAGAAGTAGACATCATCAATATTCTCCGTACCCGCCAGTGCAATACCCGTACCTGCAAACAAAAGGACCACTATTGCAATTGCCACTCCAATACTTATGTTTCCTTTTTTCATTTTTTTCGTTTTCACCTCCTCTTTTTTTTATTTGTTATTTCTATTCTTCTTCTACTAGTTTAGATGTAGGGTTATATAAAGTTTTCGGTTATGCTAATTAGTGCTATGCGCTATCACATCTTATCTTATGGGACAGAATCACACTACACAGTTTGAAATGAAATATATTAGTTGAGATTGGTATCAAATTTAATTTTTTCCGCCCT
>PRCZ01000029.1 GCA_009903405.1 Candidatus Methanophaga sp. AG-394-G06 | reverse complement strand
TGCAGCAACAAAACTGGGTGCTGCCCAGCTTTCAGTTGAAGAGCCGAATATGCCATTAAAACTCAAAGTAGGTACAAAGGAGGTATCGTCCATCGCTTTGAAAACAGAACTTACAATAGATACCGGTGGAATGAACTTATTTCCTAAGGATCAAGTTGATCTTGTTGTAATTGGTCCTGATGGGCAAATGAAATATGACGACATAAATACACAGAAATTTACGGACATAAAAGTAGAGCAGTTGAATGAATGGTATGGCGATAACAACCTCAAGACCACAGGATGGACTATTGGTGCTTATACCTTTCAGGTAAAGACAGACGATGCGCAGGCATGTGGATTGGAAGCCGTGAGCGTTGTAAGACCTTTAGCAATACTAAAAGGAGAAATTGCAATTGAGGCTGATACGACCACTACTGTTGAACTAGACACAGTAAAACTCATTGTAACAGGTGTAGCACACGATGACATAAATGTTGCCGTTTCTCCTTTAAGTGATGATGTGACATTCAAAGCGGGTATCGATGACACACCAATGGGTGCAACGAACCAATTCGACCACTATATTGATGCAGACGGAACCAGGAAGTATGCAGTCGAGTTTACCGATACAGGATCCTATACGATCGAGGTAACTGTTACAGGGCCAGCAGAGATAGGTGGAATAGCGAATCCGCGTGTTGGCGATTCTGACACAGTAGACATAACAGTATTAGAGAAAGAAGTGGTTTTTGACCTGCCATCAACCGTGGTGATTGGCGATAAGGTAACTATAAGAGGTACTGCTACTTCAGGCACGTATGTTAGTGTATACGTAGATGATGTACTGTATAAGAAACTGACGAACATGGTGTTAGTAGATGGTGAATTCAGTCAGGAGGTAACGACAACCGATGTAGGGATGAACGTACCAGGCTCAGTGAGGCTAAAAGCATGGATCGATTCTGATAAAGCAGCAGGAGACGAGCGACCTACAAGAAGCCCTGACGGCGAGGATGCGGTATTGCTGACGACACCATCAATGACAGCAGAACTGTCCGCAGATGCAGTTGCACTTGAAGACGACTTTACGGCATTTGGTACTGCGCAGGGGGCGACTGAAGTGACGATCTTGAGCGTACCACCAAAGGGTGGTGGCGGAAAATCGCTATTAGATAAAGGTGCTACCGGACTATCAGAAAGGAAGGCAAGTGTATCGACGACGGATTATACGTACTCAAAGAAGATGACAGTGCAGGAGGATGCCACTACAGGTTATTATGACGTATATGTGCTTAACCCAGGAATGGACGGATATTGGGGCATGACTGGTGAGGAGGACATAAATGTAGCATTCGATAAGAAGTATGGCATAAAAGATCTAAGTGGTCCTTCCATAGCTACAAAGACACAGACGGAGATCCAGGATATACTTGAGGATATGGTCTACGCGCCAGGTTCTGATGATCTGATGGTGAAACTAAGACTAAAAGCGGAGACACCTTTCGTATGGCTCCATCCAGTTGCTGATGTCAACGCACCGGCACCACTGGAAGTCGGAGGGACATCAAACAGGAAGGATGGATATACAATTGTTATAACCTGTATAAGTCCGACTACGGAATTACCACCACAGACCGTTCAGGTAGAAAACGCCACGTTCCGTGCAACGTTTGATACAACAGATGCAGTAACAGCCAAATACACAGTGAAGGCAGATGATGGCGATGGGCATGTTGCTGAGGAGGAAACGTTCATTACAGGAGCAGGAGTGCAGAAGATAGAAGAGGGCGTAGAAAAGGCGGTAGAGGCGATAGAAGAGGTAGTAAAGGAGATAACAGCAACACCTGTGCCTACACCAAAGCCAACGCCAGTACCAACACCAACACCTGAGCCGACACCGGAACCACCAGGTTTCGAGGCGATATTCGCAATTGCAGGCTTGTTAGCAGTCGCTTACCTTGTTCATAGACGGAAGCACTAAAGCTAAACCAAACTAAAGAGAAGAAAAATTGAAACTGTTTTGTAGGGGTGGTTTTTTTCCCCTTTTTTGTTTTTATACATTAATTAAAAGGAAGTGTGAGGTGCAAATGAAAACATATACCTTCAAAGTAATCATAGAAAAAGACTTTTTCGACGATGGTAGAGAAGCCTATCATGCCTATGCTCCCGCTTTAAAAGGTGCTGCTACATGGGGCTATAGCAAAGAAGAAGCCATTACGGGCATTAAAGAAGTAATTCAGATGGTAGTAGAAAGCATGGCAGAACACCATGAGCCACTACCAAGCGAAGATACAGCTACGGTAACGGTATCAACAGAGCCCAGGGTATCTGTGATGGTATGAACACCAAAAACGTTAAAGCGCATAATTGAGGAGCAGGCAGAGTGGACTGAAGCGGACCTTCGACGTTTAAAGCTTCTTAAAATTTAATATAACTTGACATTATCTGACAATGTCAAGTTAATTAAGTAACTGGAGAACTAATAATCATGATGAAAAGGGCAAGTATCAAGATAAAAGGGGATGTACAGATGGCTGGATTCCAGACATTTATCAAGAATACTGCCGACTCGCTCAACGTGAATGGGTTTGCCCGGAATCTGGAAGACAGAAGCGTTAGGGTGGTTTGTGAGAGTGAAGTGGAACCGATAGAAAGGTTAATCAATTCGGTAAAACGAAATTCACCGTCATTTGTACGCATAGAAGAAGTGGGGGTGGCATACGAGGAATACAAAGGGGAATTCAGCAATTTTGAGAGGCGTGGTGTAGACGTTCCGGGAGAAGAGGTGACAAGAGAGAATGAGATGGTGACTTTGATGCGTAGTTTCGATAAGAAAGGCGAAGTGATGATTGGCATTTTGGGTTCGATGAATGAAACTCAGGATTCGATGAATGAAACTCTGAAGGGTGTGAAAGAGGATACGAGCAAGATGCTGGAGAAGCAGGATGAGACCATAGATGCGATAGTAGAAGTATCGGAAAAGATAGACGGAAGTAAAGAGGAAATGGTTACGGAAATAAGCTCATTAAGTCAACCCTTTTCTTTTTGAAAAAGAAAAGCGTTGGCGGAAAAGAAAAAAATAAGTTAAGAGGTAAAATTATTTTTTAAGAGAAGAGGGCAAAAAGAATGATTATTTAGGAGGCAAAATGACGGTGGTGACAATAACAATAGAAGAATCAACCCTGCAACTGCTAAAAGCACTGAAGGAGAAAACAAGCTCTAAAAATTTTGATGATGCAATAAGAAAACTTGCAGGAATGAATGTTCCAAAGTCTATGTTCGGTGTACATCCAGAGATGTCGAGCTTCACAGATAAGGATAGGATTCGGTTCCATGAGCTGTGATGTAGTGATACTGTTACATGATAAAAGCAGACGATGGAGATGGGCATAGGGATAAAGCAACTGAGGAAATCCTCGAAAAACCACCGGCATTCGAGGTAGTATTTGCACACTTTTTATTTTTTACAAAAAGAAAACATGTGCTAAAACTTTTTTACTTCGCAAAAACATTTACTAAAAAACCTGTTTCTCAAATGAGCACGATAGAATGGAATGATGATACGGAAACGGTAAAGCTAATAGATCAGACTCTGCTGCCTGTAGCGTATAAGATAGTGCAGTGCAGGCGTGTGGACGAACTTATAGATGCGATAAAAAGGTTGAAGGTGCGTGGTGCACCGGCACTAGGCGCTGCAGGTGCATATGGTGTTGTTTTGGCTTGTATCAATGCACGAGATACAAAAGAGCTAAAGGCTGATGTGGAGCAGCTCAAACACGCAAGACCCACCGCTATAAACCTCTCTTATGGCGTTATCAGAGCGTTAAATGCGGCACTTGCTGGTAGTACAATGGTAGAGATGAAAGAGTACGCATTGGAAGAGGCGAACCGGATCGCAGAAGAAGATGTTACAGTGAACAAGAAGCTAGGAGATTATGGTAGTGCGCTTTTAGAAGATGGAGATGTCGTGCTGACACATTGCAATGCCGGTCGGTTAGCATGTGTTGATTGGGGCACTGCATTGGGAGTAATAAGAAGTGCGATAGAGAAAGGTAAGCGGATAGAAGTGATTGCGTGTGAGACAAGACCATTAAATCAAGGTTCGAGGCTAACCTGCTGGGAACTGAACCAGGATAAAATCCCGGTTACGCTTATTACCGACAGCATGAGTGCTGCAGTGATGAGGGACAAGAAGGTGGATAAGGTGATTGTGGGTGCGGATAGAGTGGTAAAGGAGGGAGTAATAAACAAAATAGGTACTTATATGCATGCTGTGGTAGCGAAAGCGCATAAAATACCCTTTTACGTCGCTGCGCCTCGTTCCTCTTTTGATACAGAGCGTAGTTATACGGATGTTGAGATAGAGGAACGGAGTTCGGATGAGCTTTTATTCTTCGCGGGTACGCAAATTGCACCGCTTGATGTGAACGTGTATAATCCAGCATTCGATTTCACTCCGTTCGAGCTGATAGAAGCGGTGATTACGGAGATGGGAGTCCATCATTCAGTGCAAAATTTGTTCGAGTGAAATCAGAATCCACCGATTTTACAGATTTACACAGACGCTGCACTAAAGTCTCGAAAAGAGTATTAAGTTTTTACGGGTTCCTAGAATAAGTTTGAACTTGCCTTTATATACTGCAACCTCTCGGCGTCATACTCCAACCTCGAATGCGCGTCAGAAGCAAAAAGCCTATATCGGCGTGTATATGCCGGCACGTCTAATTTAGACATAGATTTAAGTTCTTCTATCTCTCTCATCTTCTCTCTTGCCCAATATTCTACTGGATATACGTCCGTTTTCGGATTCTCATTTGCTATTTCACCTTCAAGCTCGAATATCTTATTATATAGTGCCGCTATAGCGGTTAGGGACGTTTTTATGAGCGTATCGTTATGCTTCCGCAGCTTCCGCATCTCCGAAGGCTCCACGCACGCACCTATATTCTCCTTCAGCCATTCTACATCTTTTCCTCCCGCCTCTTCCGCGGTATCCGAAATTTCAGCTACCACATTTAACAGCTCAATTGTGTCTTCCTTATACCGGTCAAACTCTTCCTCCAGTACACCTGTTAATCTTTCAATCATACTGATCAATACTGTAGTTGCGTTTTCGTAGTTACCAAGCTCTATGCTATGCTCAACAAGTTTTATATTAGTTCTGATTCTGGCAGTGTCTGCAATCTCTTTACCTTCGCCTTCTAAACTAGTTGCATCTCGCAAACATATTCTTAGCGCTTCATCCAAGATCGAAGTAAATTCATTCATGAAGATGGCTAACTCTAGTGCATCCATTTCTACACGGTCGTCCCCCTTTATCTTTGTTTCCATCTTCCGTATCTGATCCTGAATATTCTTATATCCTGCGCTTTCAAGCTCATTTGCACTTTCCAAATACGCCCTGCATTTGTCCAGCGCATGAGAGTAAAGAATAATCTCATGCCGCTTTCTTATCTCATCAAACGTCTTTCTTAGCCAGTCGAGATCAGCAAAAGCTACTTTCTTTATCTTCGTTTTGTATATTCTTATCTTGCCATTTACCTCGCAGCCCAGTCTCGATAACCCATCCTTTACCTTACCTAAATCATCACGGAATTCCTTTGTACTCGGGCCATATTTATCCTCGAAATCGTATAACGTGCGTATTAGCTCTGTATAGCGTTCCGCAATACTCGTGATGTCCCTTTCCATTACCTTCTCTTTTATATTCTTTCCCCTTGCCGTGACGAGATATTGTACTAAGAATGACAGCGCTATCACAGTAGGGATGAACAGGAGTATAAACGTTATTGCAAGGTCAGACCCGGTGTTGAAGAGAATAACAACGCCGAGTGCGATTAAAGCTAAAAAAGCAAGTGGAATAAATATCTTATTCATACGCAAGCCTCCTTATCTCTCGTAATCTTTCCAATTGATCGAACTTGTAGGTGAAGAGATTGGTTACCGCAGCTATATTCCGCTTTGTAGAGGCTACGGTCAGATGGATTTCTTTTGAATATGCGTGCATGAATTCCTCTATTAGACCCGTATCCACTTTCTTATTCTTGATATAATATTCCGGGACTTGAATAGCGGTGATGCTCTTATCACAGCCTATAGGAGCGTTAGAAACACTGAGCTTATCCAAGGCGATATGAAGTAGTGTTCCAAGGTCAAGAGGTCGGTGCATCAGAAACGGGAATATATAGCCCCATAAGCCCTTTGTCAGTTCCGAAGCCCGCGATAAAGCTACATATCCGGGCGTATCGCCAAATGATAACGCCTTTAGTGCAGCATCCATAGACAATTGCATCTCATCAGGTAACGAGCTGGATTGTGATGTTCCAATAAGAAGGTCTGCAAGACAGGATGCGATATACCGGTTATACCGCGGGAAATAATCAGTATAATTTGGAAGATGCGCTATCGTCTGGTTATCAACGAGCATAAACGTGTTCACATGCTCCTTAAGGTTTTCCATCGCGTAATATGCGTCAATTAGCACTTCCTTTTTCTCTCTCCTCTCCGCAGGTAAAACAGCAACAAGAACTACCTTTAGCCCTTGCCCACTTAGCGTTTCTGCTATCTGAGGTATTATATTACTATCGTCAAGCCCGGCGAATAAAAATGCAAATTTGACGTCTTTTGCTTCCTTTAAAGTGGCACTTATTTTGTTAGCTATATCATTCCCTGTCTGGTGCTTTATAACGATTGGCTTAGCGCTTTTTACCTCTTTATATGCTAACAAAGGCTCGAGAATTGCCCCTCCTGCGTTTCCTATTCCGATCAATAGGTATGGCATTTTATCCTTTTTTATTGTATTATTTCTCTAATTGAAAGGGCACATATATAAATGCATCTAAGCCTTATTGTTTTCTGATGACACGGCAAAGTTTGGCTCTGTTGATAATACTACTGGGCATCCTCATATTCATCTCTTCTGCCACGATCGTGGCCGGGTCAGATGAGTTGAAGAGAGAGCTACTAGAGGATATTTTATCGCAGGATAAGCCCGAATTATTTGACGATTATGGCGAATTACAGCTCGCAAAAACCAAAATGCAGACGATAATACAGGGCTTGAATAGCCGGGATGTAACCGCAACTACAAAAGCGTGGGTGGATCTTTCGCTCAGAATCATTGATGATTTTGAACTAATGGTAAGCGAAAGCGAAAGTTCTGACCCCGTTGACCATATAAATGCGGTAGAAGCTGCAGATAGAATAAACATATCCATAAATACGCTCACTGGATGTCCGACCGCGGAAAGAAATGGAATACCTATGCTTTCTATGCTTGCACTTATGCGTTTTTATCGTGCGGAAGGCAAATTCTTCGAAGATGCGGCGAGGAATACTGGCGAAACGAAGCTGAAACTAGATTATGAGCGAAGAAGTTCTATTGCATACGAGAAAGGTAGCATGCCCAGTGATGCGAGCAGGATGGCGTTCGAGTCGAGGCGAAATGAAAGGATCTACGACCGGGATATGAAAAGTGCATCAAAAGATATTAATGCTGCTAGGGTGCAGCGAGACAAAGCAATAACACAAACTTCTGAATTCTTTGGTTCTCATTTCATGAGTATACTAAAAGCGCGGGATTCGTTTGAGAGCGCGAAGGGGCTATATGAGAAGCATAACGATAAAGAACTGGAGACGGAGAACGTAATAAAAACGGAAGATGAGATAAAACATGCTTATCAAAGCTTGATGCTTGATGCGCTTCTGCGAGTCGGGATTTATCTTCTTATCCTTTCATTCATTGTCGTTATATTATGGAAGGAGTTCAAGAAATGGGGTGAGGAATTAGATGACACGAGGTTGGGCGAAGAGCTTATTGTTTGATATTGTAATAGTAGCTATTGTACTCTTAGCTCTTTTGTGCTCTGTGCAGAGTGCAAGTGCATATGAAGTAAGTCCCCCTCATAGAGATGTGAGTTTGTCATTCGGACAGACAATAGATAATACGAAGACCGTATCCTTTACTATTACTAATAATCAAAATGCCACTGTTCGCGGTAATATAAACATTCCCTCTACCCCCCCGCATATAACAATTACCGGCCCTTCTTCTTTTACCTGTGGCCCTGAGACGTCCACCCGCGTACAGTTTACCGTCATGGCATCACCATCTGGCAAAGATGAAACACGCACACCATTTACGATCAATGTAGGTGATACGCGGGTTGTCATCTATCTATCAATAACGCACTATGCAATGCTTGAGGTATCGCCATCCTCAATAAATTTCGGAAGGGTTTGTCGAACAGACAAGCCCCCCCCGGAAACGGTCACGATCAGCGAGAAATGGGGCTATAAGGATGTCAACATACGAATAGCAAAGAAAACTGGAAATGAGTGGCTTAAAACGGATAAAACACAAATACGGATAACAAAAGGCTCGTCCGCGGAAATCCATTTCACTCTAACTCCAGGAATGCCGGATCACAACCGATATTCATGGTCCTTTTCTGTATCCAGCACCACAAGCAATACCCAGATAAGTCCAAACATGATAGATGTCGAAGTATACATGTTAATGCCGGCGAAGCTTGGCGAGCTTGACGATGAAGAGTTGGAAATAAAGTTCGATGAGCCAAGGGGAACAAAACCGGAATATGAAGAGTCCATTTATGTGCGCGTGAGAAATGAAGGCGATGAAAAGATGAAGTTCAGCAGCAAAATCATCGAGCCACGAGAGATTGATATGAATATTATAAGTGTCTATTCTGGATTGGTCGAAGTTGATGGAAAGGCGGATGAAGATGTTAAGATCCAGATCACTGCCCCCTATTATGCTTCAGAAGGAACACACCACGGAAGACTGCAAATAGAGGCTGGGGCGGCAGGTCGTGAAACTGTGGACATAAGAATAAAGATATTATGGCCTGTAGGATTCGACATTTCTTCCGATTCTGATTATTTTTGGCCTGCGGAGCCAGCCATCGATTTCGGACCTTTAGAGCTGAAAGAGCAAGGCTATGAGAAGCGAGAGATGAACCTAACAATAACAGAGATTTATCTTTATAAGCCGGTGCAGAATCTACGTCTTTTCCCTAAAGGCAAATACGGTAAACTTTGGATAAAAGACGAGAAGAATTTTTCTGTAATACCGCCTGGCGACTCAAGAAATATTACGGTCAAGATAGAACCGGGATTGGAGGCGGTGCCTAAGGACTATACGTGGGATTGTGATCTTAGTGCTTCTGAGGTAGAGGCGAAGAAAATAGCGGTCAAGGCGAAGATAGTGCCAATGAATATCTCGATGATGGTTGATGAGTTCAGGTCATTTAGAATCAGTCCTCTTTATATTCGTTATCCCGCCTCTACAGAGGTTATAATATCAAATGGGATGGGGCTTTTGGAACTTGTAGGTGGAAGTGAAATAAAGGAAGTGGACTGGAAAAGGATACCTATCATGACAAAAGGTGCGCTCGCTCTTCTATCCTCTTTGAATGATGCTATTGTATTTACAGACGAGGAGACCTACGGTAAAGCGGTAGAGAACTTATTGATTGCTTCTGTATCCCTATCCTCTGTAGACTCTAATTCTGATATGTACAATAGGGATCTATCAAACTATGCCCATGCTATTTCCGCGGGTGCGGATATGACAACAGAAGCGGTATTGAAGGACGAGTCGAAAATGCTAGAATTGCGCGGCTGGGACATAAACAATGCCGTGGTGCATGCCGAGGCAAAGGATGATATAAGCGGATTAACGGCAGAAGAGAATGTGCTCGAAGCTGCTCTTTCTTATCAACATGCAGCTATAGTATATGGTCTGCTCGGTGACAAAGAGAAGCGATTGGAATGCATCTATGAGGGCGCCATACTCATGGACAAGCATGATAATTTAGTAAGTGTTGCAAACGATCTGCGGCTTGATGCGGAAAATATAATATTTGATAGCAAGGAGAAGGACCTCACTAGAATTTGGGACTGGTATCTGCTTTTAAATCCTTATGACTACGATACTGCTTCTATGAACTATTGGTTAGCCCAGCGAAAATTAGATGTTGCCTCAAAGAAGTATGTGTTTGCCGGTGAGCTGTTTATGGCCAACAATACAGAAAAGGATTTATATGGGCTAAAAGGCGAATGGAATTATATCAAAAATTTGTCCATCCTTGTGTGGTTGTTGTATGTAGCAGTTCTAGGCTATACGATAGTCCGGATATTTATTGGCACACTGGCTTATATAAAGGATATCCGTGATCGAGAAGTGGGTGATATTGTGGTTACGTAACTGCACAATAAATAAAAAATTAAAACGAGGAAATATCCCCATTCCTCAATGTTTTGACGCAGAATGCCGGAGATCTTCTCGTCATATTCAACCCCAGGAAGTATCATGCCACCTTGATAATTGGCAAATGCCACAAACTCGCGTGCAATATCCTGAAAGCTTTTAATAAAACACAACCTCCAGCCCCTTTATCTTCTCATAACCCTCATCCAGTGTAACAAGTTTAGAGTTATTTTCAATTGCTGTTGCCGCAATTAAAACATCTATTTCAAAGCAGTATCTTTGCATTCATAGATTTAGTGAACTTTTCTCTCCCCTCTTTTATTATTCCTTCTGCATCAAAATCCTTCCATGCCCCGGCAAATTCTATCAAATCTATTGTTTTTGTTCCCATGTGTAGTTATGTGTACGTTCAACGTTATAAAGGTATCTAACACACCTCGTTCTCGAAGTAGCGCACATAAATGTCCATCTGCCAGATGTCCTGATGCGTGAGCGTACAAACCTTCAAATCAATAAGCACAAAACATTTTTCCTGCTCTCTTTCAAGTCCTGGAATTTCCGCACATACATATCAACCTCCACCAACTTCAAAATATAGATCGGAAGTGGTTACGCTCATGTCGGAGGAATCGGAAATGGTTAAAGTGACATGGTTATCGGGATTGAAAGAAGCTTTGAGCAGATAATGCGAAATTTAAAATGCAAAGTGCAACAATTTGCATTTACATGTAAGTCCCCGATTTGTATTTTAACCCATACTCACAGCCGCAGATTCGAATCGACTGCGCAGGAATTCAGAGTCTAAAGATGCAAGTAGCCAACCTGCACGAGGCCCCGAAGGCTTTTTCAAGAGCGCCATATATATCGCCTGAAATAGCTCTTTCGTCTCCATGTTTGTTGCGGAAGCAACATCGTATATCAGAATATGCCAATCTTCAGCGTTCATGCCATCCTGTATCTCCTGTGCCAAGCTCCCCAACGCTTTTTTCTGCAGCTCGGACAATTGCTTTAGTTCCTCTGTCGGCACATCCAATTGCAACTCGAACTTCAGACTTGGAGGCGCATACGTCCGCAGCCAGTTCTCTACATATCTCGCTTTTTTACGTATCTCTTCTAGTTCCTCGTCATCGCCGTGAACGGCATAGCCGCTCCTTTTGATGACTTCAAGAAGAATAGAGAATTCACCCCGTGCAATTTGAACTAGTGTCAGGAGATGCCGGAATGGTATTTCTCCTGCAACGCCTCTGCCTATACCGCCTATCTCTCGCTCATACTCGTCTATCAAGTACAGTAGCGGTAGTGCGGGGTTAAATTCAATATGCTTATCAGGTCTCACACGCACGATAACATGCTTTAAAATCGCAGGTGGCACTGCTTCTACTATCTCATGCACCGGGATGTTCGTTCCTTTAGAGGATGACATAGAAGTAACCTTTGCCTTCTTACCTTCTCCTGACTGTGTCTTCAAGTGGATATGTTCAAAGGGGATGGGATAAGGCGCATCATAATTATAGATCTCGGTGGATATTCGCTTTCCTGAATCAAAAGAGCCACCGGGTGCGGCGTGATCCTTGCCAAAGGGCTCGATAGTAACTCCAAGTATCTTCCATCTTGCCGCCCAATCCACACGCCATGCCAATTTACCGCCGCCTGCAAACGAAGCAACGCCCTTGTTCCCGCATTCGCATTCGTAATATGCTTCCTCCTTCTTTATGTCATAACCGGTTACAATTGCGGATGTGATTCGGCCACAAGCGTCACAGAGCGGATTAAACGGTGTCCAGTCCTCGGACATTTGCCGTCCCGAAACGTCCTCCAATATTCGTGATATTTCATCCATTCTCAAAAACGCTTCCTTTATTACGTCTACGTACAGCCCTGACTTATACATCTCGTCCGCCCTGTAAATCTCTACTTCTATCTCTAAGAGATCAAGAGAATCAAGGAACGGCTGTAGAAAATGGTCGGCATAGGACAAATGACATCCTTCGGGGTCCGGGATCTCGGACAAAGTTTTGCCCACTTGCGTTTCATATTCCTCGGGAAGGAACGGGTATCGTCGCCGCAAAGGGTCAAAAGTATCAGCGACGTAGATTAGTTTCGCATCCACGTCCATGTCCCTGAGAGCAGTATGTACCGCATCTCCAATGATTATCTCGCGCAGGTTACCCACATGTATAGCGCCGGAAGGCGTAATACCCGTAGCGACAACATGCTTAGTCTCACGCCTACTATCTACGATCTCCTCTGCAATTACTTTAGACCAGTGCATCTTTCTAATAAAACCTCTCTTTCAAAAAGTTTTAAAAACTTTACAAAAGAAATATTATTCTTTATATGTGATAAATGACAGTGCATGAAGAAGTTAAATATTATGGACTTTATCGTGAAGACATTGGAGAAAAGAACGTAGGGTCGTCATAGCGAAAATTACTTCTAAATAGGTGAGATCCGTATTCACTCTATCCGGTTGTTTAAGGGATATTTTTCATTTCTGAAAAGCACCTTTCCTCACTTTCTCAATTATTTTTTATCATCTATTCCGAGATTAGCCAGTGAATCTGCCCTTTTTATAAGGTTATTCTCTCTTGGCACGTGACTATATGTTACCTCTTCAAACAGCCTCTCTTTTTCCCTTACCTGAAGAAACAACTCGCCTAATTTTTCGTCTTTTACTCTGTATGCACCATTAAGTTGTCTGACCATCAACTCGCTGTCCGAAAAGCATTCTACTCGGGTTACGGAAAAATCACTTGCCAGCTCTAATGCTTTTATCAATGCCCGATATTCAGCAATGTTGTTGGTTGCGTCACCAATGAATTCCTTATCTTCTTTTATTATCTTGCCAGATTCATTGCATATCACAATACCTATGCCCGCGGGTCCTGGGTTACCCCGGCAAGCGCCGTCTGTGTATATGGTTAACTTTTTCATCATTTTTCTTATCGCTGTGTCTTCTCTACAGGTACCAATCATTGCTCTTTAAATATTTCATGTCTATTATTCTACCTTATCCACTATCTCCAATATCTCATCACCATAAGTCTCAATTTTCCTTTCACCAATCCCTTTTATAGTTTGCAATTCCTGAGTTGTCTTCGGTAGCCGATTCGCTATACCGATTAACGTGCTATCATGAAAAACGCAATATGCGGGGATACTGTTCTCAGCGGCAATTCGTTTCCGCCACTCCTTCAACGCTTTCAGCACGCTCAAATTACCCGTTTCGCTTATTTCCGCCTTCTTCACGGGCAACTGCAACTCTATCGCTATCTGCTCTTTTAACGCCTTCTCGGCCAACTCAGTGAGGTATAATTGAGGTCTTGGATAGCTCGAACTACCCTGTTTAGTAATCAAATATCCTTTTGCTATCATCTGATCAATAATCGCTCTTGCTTCCTCTGCGGTATACCCTTTCAAGATACCATAATAGCGTGATTCTTGCAAATTCTGATCGAATATCCGCTTTGATTTCGAGCCGATTAATATATTGGCCAGGAACGTTCGACCCACGTGAAAGTCAAGAGTTCTTACTAATTCGAGGATACTAAACGCGATTGGTGCACATTCATCTAATAACTCCTCTTCGCCGGTAGCTGGGCTCAAGTCAGGTTGTGACTCGGTGCTACGCTCAAAACCATCGCCAATAAGACTTAAAAGCGGATTGCAAACACTGCAGGCATTGCAATCTCCGTCATACTCTTCACCGAAATAATTCAAAATGAACTTCCTCTTGCACTCTTTGCTCTCTACATATTCCACTATCTTGTCTATCTTTTTCATGCTGTTAGTCTCTAATCGGAGAAGGATTTGAAGAAGGACCATTATGTCCACATCCTTTATGCCTGGGTAGACGTTGACCGGCGTGCAAAAGTCACGCTCTACAAGTTCTATCATTCCTGCGGTCTTCAACTCACGCAGCACATTGTTTATCCGCGGAACGGATATTTGAACGGCACTACTCAACAGGTCCAGGTCCATCCACCTATTTAAGGACGCATTAAAATACGCATTTTTATATATCTTCTCCGCATCATGGCGATATTTTAGCGATCCGAAATCAGCATGTTGCACACTCACCACGGCACGTTTAAAAATCTTGAAATACGTCTTTAGCGCGCCCAGCCGCTCAAGATTATGCAAGATCAATCTAATGGGGACTTCGTCCAGCGTCAACTCGTTTGCTAGCCGCTTCACATTCACATAAATCAAATCGCCCTCTCCTTGCGTCAAGAGATCGAGTACCGCTTCAATTTGCTCCGCAGATGGCGTATTGCGCTGAATCAACTTCCGTAACTGAATTTCATCGCCTTTTGAGTATAGCAAGATGCAATTAGAGATATTCTGGTCTCTTCCTGCACGACCTACCTCTTGATAATAGTTCTCAATAGATTTCGGCAAATTATAATGTATTATCGCCCTTATGTCCTCTTTGTCAATACCCATACCAAAGGCATTGGTGGCGACTACGATTCGTGTTCGCCCGTTTATAAAATCGTTCTGTATCCTTTTCCGCTCTT
>PRCZ01000028.1 GCA_009903405.1 Candidatus Methanophaga sp. AG-394-G06 | reverse complement strand
AGTAATACCCTGCATCCACTAACGCCCTCACTTTTCTCTCAATATCCACGGATAGTGCCTCCATTTTATCGTGCCTCCTAAATAATTATAATATACATTATAGCCTACTATAATAAAATCCTTTCTTCTTCGCTTCTTCTCCATCAAACATTCCTCTTACATCACACTTTCTTTCTAAAGAAAGAACCTGTGCTAAGAAAAAAAAAAATAACATTTTTTAGTCAAGGTTTTTGCGAAGCAAAAAAGTTGTTGGTAAAGCTTTTCTTCCTAAGAAACGGTTTGTGCTAAAACAAAAATCTAAAGCCTCCTTCACCATCTCCCTCACTGACGACTCCCTCATATCTGACACATCTACACAACTGCAGATACTCCCACCTTTACTCTTCCAATAACAAACTCTTCTTCGGTCGGGACCTCTTCCCTCTCCTCTTTCAACGCCAGTAAGTGGGCTTCTATTGCCTCCTTTACATTTTCCATCGTCTCTTCAATCGTCTCACCTTGAGAATAGCAACCCGGTAGGGCTGGAACCTCAGCCCAAAAACCCCCTTCTTCTGCCCTATAAACCAATATCGTGTATTCCATTTTTTGTATATATGTTATCATGCATTAATATCCTTTTGTCTTCACAATCTCCTGTAATAAAACCCCTTCTTTCGAGCATCTTCCTCTTTAAACATCCCTCTTACATCACACTTTCTTTCTAAAGAAAGAACCTGTGCTAAGAAAGGGTTTATTCTTGAATTCATCATGCGCAACCGCCACAATCACACCGTCCATTTTAAATTTCACATCCAAAATATCCAAAGCATTCACACCAAACCCCGCTATCTCCTCCTTGCTGAGTAAATGTTCATAACAAACCTTTCTTTTTTTTAAAAAAAGTTTAAAAGCGTTACCAAAGAAATAAAGTTTTGTCATCTACTTACCACCTCCTACGTTCTTCACATCCCATAACGTTTTTGCAGTTCTATAAATAATGTTATCGCCCCATGTCCTCCTTTCCCTTATCATCTCAATAAAACTCCATCCCTCTTCCATGCTTATTATCCCTTTCTCGCAGAGACATCTCACCACAAACACACTGAATCCCGTTTTTTCAAAGTTCTCACTTAAATACCAAAAAGATTCGTAATCATCGCAAATTAAAGCAGATGTGTCAAAGACTAATTTATGCGTGATAAGCCTCTTCAACACTTCTTTTCGCTCCTTCTACCACAGCCCTAATCTTCTTTGCGTTCTCAATGCCAATTAACTGAATCATATCATCAAATTCTATTTTTCCCTCCATATACTCCTCGGAAACTATTTTCATTATTTTATCTCGGGCTTTTTCACTTCTCAATGCTTTTACAATCATTTCTTTTATCCATCTCTCTTTGGTTACACCGTAACGCATTGCAATATTGTTCAACTCTCTAAGCAGACTCTCTCCTAACCCGATTTCTACAATTTTTTCCATATTCATTGCTTCCTTATAAATTACTACAACCTCCAGTAATAAAACCCTTTCTTTTTTGCTTCTTCCCCATCAAACACACCCCTTACATCTATCAACACTGGTTTACTATTCATCTTTCCTATTAAATCTTCCAACTTCATCCTCTTAAACTCATCATGCGCAACCGCCACAATAACACCGTCCATTTTAAGTTTCACATCCAAATTATCCAGAGCCTTCACACCAAACCCCTTTAGCTCCTCCTTGCGGAGTAAAGGGTCATACCCATATGCCTCTACTCCAAACTCCTTTAACTCCTTCACCATCTCCCGCACCGGAGATTCCCTCGTATCACGATCTGCGATCGGTAATATGTAATCGGTAACCCGTAACACGTGATCAGTGATCGGTAATGGGTGATGGGAAATCCGTGAAGCAGTCTATGCCGATTACTTCGTATCCCTCTCTTAACTTAACAATCGTTCTGTAAGGTGCGAGCCAATGAAGCCTGCACAGCCGGTTACTAATGCTTCCATTTTTTTTCTATTTTAACTTTTAATCATTTATTCTATTCCCAAACTTAGCTTTAATTTTTTATCTTTTATCTTTTCGCCTCTATGTTTGTCTTTCCTAAATATCCTTACACATTAGAATACACTTTCTTTCTGCGAAGCTTGCGCAGCATTTTTAGTCAAACTTTTACATTCACGTTTTCGGGAATTCCTGACTTAAGATATTTTTAGTAAATTGGGATAGAGCGTAAAGAATACAATAGCCGTGTAGTATTCAGCGGCACAATTACAAGCACTAAACATTTAAATACATATCGAATCTAAATATAAAGCATGGGAACAATCACTGTAAATGTTAAGGATGGAGTAGAAAAAGAATTCAGAAGAGTCGCTAGTATTGCTCATGGAAGCGAAAAGGGATATTTGGGGAAGGCAATTACGGAAGCGATGCAAAGATGGATAGATGAGAAGAGGCAAAAGGAAATCGCGGAAAGAGAGCTAAAACTATTGGAGAAGGGATTTAGCTTTGGAAGGAAGTTGTATGAGACGAGAGATGAGTTGCACGAGCGATGAGATTTGTTTAATTGATACAAACATACTGGTCTATGCGTATGATGAAAGTGAAGGGAAGAAACATGAAATATGTAAGCGTTTAATCGATGAATGTTGGAGATTGAGAGAGAAGTATAGCATCTCAATACAAAATTTATCAGAGTTTTATGTCGTCATCACAAAGAAGATCGAAAATCCCGTGCCTATAGAGATGGCAAAGGAAATTATAGAAGATATTATCGAGTTTCAAAACTGGATACTTATGGATTACGATCCACGTACGATCCTTTCTGCAATTGAACTAAATAGGGTGTATAAGGTGCATTATTGGGATGCGTTGATTGCCGCAACAATGCGCGAAAATAAGATATTCCGCATTTATACGGAAGATGGTGATTTCAAAAATATTCCCTGGCTGAACGTTATAAATCCGCTTGAAAGGTAGTAAAGGCTATCCTTTTATCCCGCACTTCGTAACCCGTTTCTGACGAGAAAAGTTGTTGTGAAAAAATCGGATCGTACCCGTAAATAAACATCAATACCGAACTCGTCATGCATTGGATTACTCATCTAAGCATATCTATCAATTTTCGTCTATCTACGTCATTTCTCGGATTTATAACTTCTAAATTCTCTCTTTTCCCGGCCTTCATCAATTCACCGTCATCTTGAGAAATTCTATTCCCTTTCAGTAACCTCCTGATGGCAGAAACAAATTCGAGAACGGTTAGAAAGGAAGTAGCCATGCTGTGTCCTCTGAGAAGATTATCATAAAGATTGTCAATTATATCACTTCCTTCTTCTGTTTTATACCGTTTAACCAGTGCGGAAGTATCCAAATAGGAAATAGTCATTAATGCAGCTCCTCATCTCTCATTTGCCTTATTAAAGGGCTCAAATCCCCATTTTTAAGGGTATTATCCAATATTCTTCTTACCTCTTTTATCTTCTTGATACGCCCATACCGAAGTTGTCTTATGCCCTCCTTTAGTTCTTCGCTTTTCGTTTTAGAAAGCCCTATTGCCGCTAAGAGCTTTATCTGATACATCTCCTCTGGGATCCCGGTATTTATTATATCTCCCATTTTCACCACCTTTATAATCTTTATAACCTCCTATAATAAAAGCATTTATTATTCGCTTTTTCTCCGTTAAACGTCCCGCGCACATCGATTAACACTGGTGCATCGTTCATAAACTTCCCTATATCTTCTAATTGCATTTTCTTAAACTCGTCATGCGCAACCGCCACAATCACACCATCCATTTTAATTTTCACATCCAAATTATCAATTGCTTTAACACCAAACCCATCTATCTCCTCCTTGCTGAGTAAAGGATCATACCCCTATGCCTCTACTCAAAACTCCTTCAACTCCTTCACCATCTCTCTCACCGGCGATTCCCTCGTATCCGGCACGTTCTCCTTGTATGTCAAACCCATAATCAAAACCTTGGACCCTTTGATAACCTTACCAACTTCATTCAAGCCTTTTATTGCCATTTCTACTACGCTACTGTGTCGCAAGAACGGTATAACCTTCCCACCGTGGTATATGACTCGTTTAGAAAGGATGATTGAGTTCGCGATGTATTATACCAAACCAGACGGCACTGCGCCGCAGATTGGCGATAATGACGATGGTCGGCTGCATATACTCAGCAATTACGGGAATTAGAATAAATTAGACCACCGGTATCTGCTCTCAATTGGTGCGGTTATGTTTAAAAGGCGTGATTTCAAGGAAGCAGCAGCAGGTGAGTTTCATGAAGAAGCGTTTTGGCTGGTGGGAGAGGAAGGGTTAAATATGTTTTGATAACCACAAGATTACACAGATTTTCACAAGAAGATAATTGAAGATGCAAGATACATGATACAAGATGCAAGTCGAACCTGTATCCTGTGTCTGGAATTCTCGTACCCCAACTATGCAGGTACAGAATATTTTTATATATGCTTGTCCTTTATTAATGTGAAGGTTAAAACAATGTATGTTCGCAAAGCAATTGAATTAAGGGAAGAAATATATCAAGCATTAAAAAAAGAGACGGGTGAAGAAAAGATGTCCGAAAAGATAAATGAAATCTTATATAAAGCTCTTTTCAAGGAGAAAAAAAGTCTTTTTGGAACAATGGAAAAGACAGATATATCAGACCTGAGAGACCACGAGGATAGGATATAGATAAATGCTGATTGATTCGTTTGCATGGATTGAATATTTTATGGGCACGGAGATGGGAGAAGAGGTAAGAGATGTCGTTGAAAGAGATAAACAACTTTACACATCGCCGATTGTTATCGCCGAGATATACTCTAAATCTTTGAGAACGGATGGTAGGGCTGAAGAAAGGAGGAATTTTATCGCAAAACGATGTGATATTATTCCAATTGATGAGAAAATTGCGGTAGAAGCTGCAAAAATTCATGCCGAAGCGAAAAAGACGATGGAAGACTTTGGTCTCGCAGATGCATTTGTGCTTGCATCCGCACGATATAAAAACGTGAAAGTTCTAACTGGAGACCCGCATTTTAAAGAGTTCTCAGAAAGTATTATGCTTTAGATAGAGAGGGGTTAATGGTTCCGTAAAGATGAAATGACAACACGGTTAGAAAGTAAGGCTTTTCCTCAGGGTGGTTTTTATATCATGCGTCATGACGATTTATATATGATTATAGATTGCGTTACCGCAGATCCGAAATCGCCTTCGGGACATAAGCATAACTCCAGATTGAGTTTCAAGCTTTTTGCCGGTGACAAATCGTTTATTATTGACCCCGGCACATATATCTATACCGCCGATAAAGAGATGAGAAACTTATTCAGAAGCACAAGGTATCACAATACCGTGGTAGTGGACGGTGAGGAGCAGAACAGGTTCGCGGAGGATGAACTTTTTGCAACGAATCTTGATGCTGTGGTTACAGTGAATAGGTGGCTCGTAACAGAAAACTATGATCTCCTTGATGCAGAGCATAACGGTTATTCACGATTAAATGTCGTTCACAGAAGGCAGATATACTTCAATAAAGAAGAACAATATTGGGTGATAAAGGATATGTTAACTGGCGAAGGAGGAGATAAACACAAATTCGAGTTGTATTTCCATTTCGCACCGATGGCCCTAAAAAACGTGAAAGACGAATTGGTTATAGAAACCGGAAATAAAACGGGTGCAAATATCGCGATTGCGCCTTTAGAGATAGACGGGCTAAAACTGGCGATTGAAAAGGGATGGGTATCGTATAGCTATGGCACGAAAGTAGAAGCGCCTATTGTTAAATACTCGAAGACTGCAGAAGTGCCTACTGAGTTTGTTACGTGTATTGCTACCGGTCGGGTGCCTTTGGTAGAGGAAATAGGAATGATCACAAAGAGTTCGAAAGAGGCTTTTTGGAAGTGATAGATGTAAAATGAAACAGATATTCACTAAAAGCGGAAACATTGTAACAGAAGAAGTTCCTGCACCTGTATGCGGCGATAACGAAGTTCTGGTGTGTAATTCCAATTCGCTGATAAGTGCCGGCACCGAAACCATGTCTTTACAAGGCAGTGGCAAAGGCGTTGTGGGACTTGCATCGATGGCACTAAAGAATCCTGAGTTAGCACATAAAGCCATAGAAATGGTAAAACGAGATGGAATAGGCAAGACTATTGATCTTATCAAAGGCCAAACAGGCAATTTAGCTCCTCTGGGCTACAGTAGCAGCGGTGTCGTAATGGAAGTAGGTAAAACTATTAGAGATATTGCCGTTGGTGATAAAGTTGCATGTGCTGGTGCAGGCTATGCCAATCACGCAGAACTCGTTAGTGTACCAAGAAACTTGGTATGTAAGATACCCGAGAATGTGGATTTTGACGAAGCTGCATTTACTACAATAGGTGCAATTGCCATGCAGGGCGTCCGCAGGGCAGAAGTACAATTTGGCGATACAGTCGCGGTTATAGGACTGGGCTTACTCGGTCAGATCGCCAGCCAAATTTTAAATGCCGCTGGTGCTCATGTCATTGGCATAGACATAATGAAAGAACGAGTGGAACTAGCAGGAGAACTCGGGGCAGATATATGCTTTACTGCCGGAGAAGAGGCTGTTGATAACGTTTTTAAATACACGAATGGAATAGGTGCCGATTCAGTACTCATTTATGCCGCGGCAAAAAGCAGTGAACCCGTTAAACAAGCGATGGCAATGGCAAGAAAAAAAAGGTAGGGTAATTGTTGTGGGCGCAGTAGGAATGGCACTTGACAGGTCGCCATTTTACGAGAAAGAACTTGATTTTCTTATCTCCTGTTCTTACGGTCCTGGCAGGTATGATTCGTTATACGAAGAGAAAGGAGTGGACTATCCGATTGGATATGTGAGATGGACAGAGAACCGGAACATGCAAGAATTCCTGAATATGGTTTCGGGAAAGAAAGTAAACGTAAAAAGACTCATAGATCATACATTTCCCATCGAAGAAGCAGCAAAAGCGTATGAAACTTTAAATTCAGAAAAGAGACCAATTGGCGTTTTGTTTAAATATAAAGAATCGGCAAAAAAAGAATTGGTTAGAAAGATGCAATTAAAACCTTCTGTCATTGGTACAGACAAAAAAATAAACGTTGCTCTAATCGGTGCCGGCAGATTTGCTCAAGCATATCACTTACCGAATCTAAAGAAGATACCATATTATAATATCAAAGCAATTGTCACACGAACAGGAAGCAACGCAAAGACGATTGCAGCAGAATACGGTGCTGAATATTGCAGTACGGACTATAAAGAAGTGCTAAAGGATGCAGATGTAAATCTAATAATTATTGCAACCAGACATAATCTCCATGCACCAATAATCATGGAAGCAGCAAATGCGGGAAAACACATATTTGTCGAAAAGCCGATTGCAATGAGCTATGACGATTGCAAGAAAGTTAGCGATGCCGTTATAGCGCATAAAGTTAATTTGACTATTGGTTTTAACCGGCGGTTCGCGCCATTAGCGCAAAAAGCGAAAAGAATAGTCGAGAATAGAAAAAATCCTTTGATTATTACTTACCGAATAAATTCCGCGGGTATGAAAAAAGAACATTGGATTAACGACCCTGCTGAAGGCGGTGGTGCTATTATAGGTGAAGGCTGTCATTTCTTCGATTTCTGCAACTGGATTGTTGGTCGAGATCCTGTGCAGATATACGCAGAAATGATCTCTTCGAATGACCAATCAATAGTAGATGCCAACAATGTTATAAGCACAATCAGATATGAAGATGGTTCCGTGGCTTCAATTATTTATACCACTATGGGCAACGGATCATATTCAAAAGAAAGAATCGAGATTTTTGTTGATGGTGGTGTTATTGCAATAGACGATTTCAAGGAATTGACTGTTGTAGGCTTAGATGGAAAGGGCGAGAAATTGAAGAGAATTGAGAAAGGGCAGTTTGAGTTGATTAACGAATATGGTAAACTTTTGAAAGGTGAAAGTAGAAACATTGATTTACCTTCGGTTGACGATGGTGTAAAGGCGACATTATGCTCGCTTAAAGTGCTTGACGCTTTGAAGACGGGAAAAGTGCAGAAATGGGATTACGTTTTCTCGTAATTTGTCATCCCCAACACATTCACGCTAAATCCCGCTTCTTCCCATCGTTTTGCATCCAACATCTTCCTCGCCTTGTATCCACAACATTCTTATTACGCATCGCCCTTCTTTTGAATCCCACTTATCAGCTCTTTTATCCTCACTAAAAACTTCTCGGTGTCTTCAACAATGGATTCGACTTCTTTATTATCTCTGTTATTATCTTCATCCAAAATCATCTATAAACTTTACAAAGTTCAAATCATTTACTCGCTCGTAAAGCTTTCTATCGGCGGTGATAAAAGTAAATTCTGTTTCCTTTGCCAATGCAACATAAAAAGCGTCATAAACAGTTATGTTATACCCAAAAGCAAGTGAAACTGCAGAGTTTATAGTCGCAGGTAACGGGGTGACTATATCCATTTCCATCTCAAATATAGATGTTAAAGCGTCACGGACATCATTAGTATCGAAACTTGGATTATATTTCAAAGCGTTAGCCAACTCGTATAATAACAAATCCGGTACGACAACTCGTTCTTCTCCTATTCTGATCTTTTCTCTTATCTCTAAAGCTTTATCGGTATACTTCTCCTCAGAAAACCATTTTACAACAACAGAAGTATCTAGAATAATCACAGTAAATCACGCCATTTCCGGACCTCTTTTGCGCCATCCCACCCTTCAGATTTATTCCTTAGTCTATCCTGGATTGAAATAGCATGTTCTATTCTTTCTCTGTCTCTTAATCGTGCACCCACGATTATCTCTAATTTTTTTTCAACAATACTTGCAGTGTTCATCCTTTCGACTTCCCTCCTGTTATCATATTAGCATCCTATTTTAACATTTATAAAGGCTAGGATATAAAAGCTTAATGTCCCACACCTATCACATTCACGTTAAATCCTGCTTCTTTCCATCGTTGGGTATCCAACATATTCCTCGTATCCACAATATTCTTATTACTCATTAACCTGGATATTCCTTCTGGTTCAACCTTTTTAAATTCAAGATGATCCGTGATTAATACAATGCAATCACTACCTCTAACGCTCTCTTCCAACCCTAAAACCTCATACTCAAATTCTTTCACATAGGGGTCATGCATCTTTACTTTATATCCTTCATTCTCCGCCAACTTTATGAACTTTAAAGCGGGTATCTCCCTTGTATCGTCCACACCACCTTTATAGGCAACACCAAAAACAGTAATTACCGGATCTTTTATGTTATCTACCTGTCTTTTAACGATCTGCAAAACGTGATTCGGCATACCCTCATTGATCTCTCTCGCCAGAGAAACGATCCTGCATCTGGTTGAATTTTCGGTTAAGAACCACGGGTCTATTGCAATACAGTGCCCGCCAACACCTGGACCTGGTTTGAGGACGTTCACCCGAGGATGCTTATTCGCCAATTCTATCGCCTCCCAAACGTTTACCCCACTCTCTTCTGCTATTTGCGCGAATTCGTTTGCCAATGCGATATTAATATCCCTGTACGTGTTCTCCATCAGCTTGACAAATTCCGCGGTTATCGCATTCGTCAAATAAAAATTTCCTTTTACAAAACATGAATACAATGATTTCGCCAATGCCGTAGATTTTTTATCTATCCCACCAATGATTCGGTCGTTATTTACCATCTCCTAAATGGTATTCCCGGGTATGGCTCTTTCTGGACAATGAGCCAACCTAAAATCACCCGTTTTTAATCCTGATTCCTCTAATACTGGAACTAATAGCTTATCGCATGTTCCGGGTGGAACAGTTGATTCAAGGATAACAAGGTTATCTATTCTTAATTGTGGGTATATCATCTCTGCGGCTGATCTCACATATTTTAGTTCAGCCATTTTCATCTCTTTATTTAGCGGTGTTGGGACTGCAATGATGAATACGTCCGCTTCTTCGACTTCTGTTTTAAAGCGCATATTTGGATATGCGTCCTCAAATAATTCTTCAAGTCCATTTTCTTCAAAGGGTAATTCTTCACGATTTAACTTTTCTATTATTTCTTGGTTGACATCAATACCAACGACTTCATGGTTTGCATTGGCAAAAAGGCATGCGGTTGGGAGCCCTATATAGCCTAAGCCAAGTAGACATATCTTCATGCTATTACCTCTTGTGATAATTTGCGGGTTACTAAATTTTCGGGTCGTGTGCTGATGATGATTGAAATTTCCATGTCTCTATATTAACTTGGTAGCATTTAAAGATAACTGTTCCTCCACTTGTATAAGGCTCTCCAGGATCAACGCATTGGATATAGGCGTATTTTTCATCCTTTGATAATCCAAGTTTTCTTGGATCAACACCATCTCTTAAGGCAACAACATAATGAAGTAAAGGTGCTAAAGCGTGTATGCAAATAGCATCTGTCTTCTCCAAAACTATTTCAGGTCCATCTATCACTATTTTATCGCCTAATTTATAAACGGGGCATTTTCCTTTTATTTCTAATACTTCGATTATCAACTTTGACATGGCTCAGACTTTGATTTACAACCCCCTATAATAAAATCCCTTTTCTTCTCCCTCGTCAAACACCCCTCTTACATCACACTTTCTTTCTAAAGAAAGAACCTGTGCTAAGAAAGGGTATAGTTCTTTTGGTAAAGCTTTCTTTTCTAAAGAAAGGTTTGTATGCATAAAAGGGTGAAGAGAATTACGAGTGCGAGGTCAAGGTCAGAGTCTTTTGGGAAGTGTTTGAATGTATTTGATTTCATCTTATTGTTTTTTCCTCATTAGATTATGCGCTGGGATTACCACTGAGATCATCTTTCACCTCTCCTTTAAATTTAAAATATCCCTTATTGCATCCTTAATCCTCACCAAAAAATTCTCGGCATCTTCTATTATTGATTCTGCTTCTTCTTTGCTCGGCTCATAATAGATGTCATAATCCGCTTTTTCACGCTTTGTTTGCGCTTTTGCCAAACTCTTTGCATACAATTCCTCAATAAGACCTTCATTGACAAACTGCAAGCCAAATTGAGAGACCACACCAGCATGTGTCTTTGGAAAAATGTCTCTCAACGCAAGTAGAGCTTTAGCAACATGAAACATAGCGTAGTATGCCTCGCTTATGGTATCAGCGAACATCTTATTGTCATATAGAAGATTTGCTGACTCTAACTTCTCTTCCGCTCTCTCCAAATGCTTCTCCCATTCTTTCATATAATACCACTCCTTCTTCTAAAACATTCCTTATAAAGGAGTATCCTTCACGAACTAAAAAATCGAAATGACCTTTATCCATGTTTTTTGCTGAGATAATTTCCCCCTCTTCCAATAATATCGGAAACGATATATCAACCAATTCTTCTAAACTCGCGTCGCCTATAACCAAAATATCAATATCAGATTCCTCTCCTGCTTCTCCTCTTGCAACTGAGCCAAATAAGATTATTTCATCTATCCTGTCTTTATATTTCCCCACCGCTCTTCGTACAAATTCATCCACTGCTCTTTGATACCTTTCTTGGATTTTCATTGGCTACTCCTATCCAATCAATATAATATATCTCCTTAACCCCTTATAAATTTATATTTATCTCGGGCTTTTTGAGTTTACTTACAACCCCTTGTAATAAAACCCGCTTCTTTTCGCTTCTTCTTCATCAAATACCCCCCTCACGTCAATTAATACCGGCTTGTTGTTCATCATCCTTTTTATATCTTTTAATCCCATCTTCTTAAACTCATCATGCGCAACCGCCACAATTACACCGTCAATTTTCACATCCAAATTATCCAATGCATTCACACCAAACCCCTTTATCTCCTCCTTGCTGAGTAAATGTTCATAACAAACCTTTCTTTTAAAAAGTTTTAAAAACTTTACCAACAACCTTTCTTTCAGAAAGAAAGCTTGACCAAAGAAACAGGTTTTCTGCGAAGCTGCGAAGCATTTTTGGTCAAACTTTTTCTAAAAGTTTAGTAAAGGTTTTTGCGAAGCAAAAAAGTTTTACATATCGCAAGTCTGGCGCATTAAATTCGATTTCGTTACGGGCGTAGGCACAGCAATAATAACAAAATCCGCATGTTTTATCTTAGACGGGTCTGCAGTGAATTCTATGCTGTCTTCTTTGTTGTTATTGTTGTTACCTAAATTTCTCGTCTTTTCTTCGTCTATGTCAAATCCTATCACTTTTAGGTGCTTTGAAAAAGCTTCAGCTAACGGTAAACCAACATACCCTAATCCAACAACGCAAACGGTTTTGTCTTTCATGTTCTATCACAAAGTCTTGTAGATTTATTGGTATCTCGAATCTCATGCATTTAGATGGTGGCATCATACCTCAGCCTGTAGGTACTTCCTATTACATCCAATCTCTTTAATTTCTCCCGATCCATCAGGCTTCTCTCAATGCCTCTAAGTCTATCCACAACCCCGGGGGGTAATATCGCTCTCCACATTCTGCACATACACCCGCTCTGACATTCTCTATTACCACAAAGTCGTTTCTGACTTTTACCTCTTCGCTGATCTTCCGTTCTTCAACTTTTCCTCCACATATCGCACACTTAGATACAATCATTCAAACCCTCCTCTTTCTATAATCTATCCACATATTTATCTCTTCAACTACACCCATTCAAACCCTCCAATACTTTTATTATCCAAACCCATTTTGTGGGATAATATCGCAAGCTCATTCACCAATGCAATGTCTAAATCCCGTTGGATGTTCTCGATGACTTTTGCAGCTTCGGCTGTTCTTATGTCTTTGGCTTTGTAAACAGTGGTGATTAAACCATACAGCTCAGCTAATCTTTCCGTTGTATCATCGCCCATTTTGATTCCTCATTTGGGTGATTCGTGATGCCTGATCGGAAATCGGTAATGCGTGATCGGTGATCCGTCACTCATTCTTTGCTCCTCTTTCTGATGCTTTTTCTGATTCTAAAACTTTTAGTATGCATGTATGTATGTATGTATGTATTGAATGGTGGAATATTATTTCTCACAGTGTCCCATACAGCTTCTATGTCAATCCCAAAATAATCTTCTATAAAAAGTCCTTATGTCCCTTTTCAAATTCAACAAGAACGTCTATATCACTGCTTGCGGTTTGCTCTTCTCTAATATATGAACCAAATAGCCCTATTTCTCTAATATGAAAAACTCCTTTCATGTAAGCTTTTCTCTCTTCTAATTTCCTTTCTATCTCGTTAGCATTCATTTTCTCTCTTCTCTTTTTTCAGTTAATCACCTATTTTCAGCCCTTCTTTCTTTCTCTCCTATTTTAACGATTTCTTCTACCGCTTCCATTTTGATTAATAGCCATCAATTAACAATCCAAAATAATTCTTACCGCTGTTTCGTTAAGGGGTGGGATAAGGACAAAGGGTATGCATAAGAGGGTAAAGAAGATTACGAGTGCGAGGTCAAAGTCTTTTGGGAAGTGTTTGAGTTTGGGCAGGATATTTAATGTTTTCATCTTGGTTATATCACCGCTACTGGAATCATTTATAACGTCTCAACCTCTCCGGACTCCCGAATTATTTTTTCTTTAGTTAATATCCACGCCTTATAGAACTTCGCAGTGGCAACAATGATTCTATCATGTATTTCAGGAATTTGCGTGTGCAGAACTTCTTCTAAAATTTCTGGATTTCACGCTCTAAATCCCCAATCCTTTTCAGGACATCTTTTGTTTTTATCTCCATCTTATCACCTCTTTATTATCATGTATAATATATCATCTATAATTATTTTAATTGATTAGCTGATTCCTTTATACTTTTGAATAATACTCCAAAATCAACCACAAATCGATCCTCCTCTCGAATCCTGCTTCTTCTTACATACGCTCCTATAGCAAGTGAAATTGTGAACACTGATAGAACGATAAGTATCGGCGTCAATCGAATCCCAAATGGCGTGTAGTTCAATGCCAAGCCTAATAAAGGAGTGATTGCAATGCTCAGTCCAAAGCTGAGTGCTATTCGCTCGATCCCATCTAAATCGTCTTTTCTTGTGAATAATGCGGCGATTAAAGCGTAGCCTGGTAGGAAGAGCACCAAGGGAAGACCAAAATGATTCTTACAGGTGTTTCATTTAGTGGTGGGATGAGGACAAAGGGTATACATAAAAGGGTGAGGAAGATTACAAGTGCGAGGTCAAAGTCTTTTGGGAAGTGTTTGATTTCCATTCTGTTCTTTGGTATGGCAATTTTCATGGTGTCACTTATCTAATCGTTATCTCCACTTTCTGTCAAAATATCATCTCTATCCTTGATTGTTACCCTATCTTTCCTTTCGATTTCAGTAATCAGTACTCTGACCTCATTGCTTGTAAGAATCTTTGCCGCAAGCAAAGACTTCAATAAATTCATCGCCTCAACCTTTTGATCCGCTCAACACCTTTCTCCAATTCCTCCGCACTCCTTGAGCCTACTTCTCTTCTTATACCCCTATCAGCTAAGATGTCTTTGAACTCGATTGTCGTTACTCCTGCGATCTCAGCAGCTTTGCCCAGCGATACCTCGCCCTCTTTATAAAGTTCAACGGCTGCGACTGTTCTAAGATCAGGTTTAGCATTTAGCAAAGTTCTAAACGCATCTTTTACCGCCTCGTCAACGCTGCCATAATATCCGTATTTAATTAAAGCTCTTATTTCATTTTCAATAATCGTAGGTAATGCAAATATTTCTACCATTTTTATCGCCAGCTATTTACATTTGTAGTCTTCTACTTTATATAAATCATTGTTTGCGAAACCAAATGCAACCACAAATCTATCTTCTTCTGGAATCCTGTTTCTTCTTACATACGCGCCTATAGCAAACGAAACTGTGAATACTGAGAGAACGATAAGTATAGGCGATAATAAACTTTTCTTTAAAAAGAAAACTTTACTAAAGAAACTTGTTT
>PRCZ01000027.1 GCA_009903405.1 Candidatus Methanophaga sp. AG-394-G06 | reverse complement strand
GTATTTCTTCGAGAAAATGGAAGAAATGGGTATACCGACCCATTACCGGGGATTGGTAGAAGAAGACGAAATAAAACGATTAGCGGATATAAAATCACCGCAATCGCGCATGGAACTAAACCTATTACGGGTCTTAAAGCCACGCATCATAGGTGATACATATGACTATTCCATGTACAAAGAGGAAAGGACGAATATACTCATACCACTTGAGATAATATATCGCAACTCGCTGCCGGAAGGTTCGAGTGTGTTCAGGCGATTGAACGCAGGCAGTTTGAGCTTAGAAGATATTGGCTTGGACAAAATGCCATATCCAGGACAGGTTTTAGAACGACCAGTGCTGGATGTCTCGACAAAGCTGGAGGCGAGTGATAGGTACATCAACTGGAACGAGGCAAAGGAACTTGCAGGTCTTAGCGAAGCAGAACTCGAAGAAATTGTGAGTATAACATTACGCATAAATGAACTCATCACAAGAGAGGCGAGAATGGCAGGACTTACAAACGAAGATGGCAAGCTAGAATTTGGATTTGATGAAGCTCGGAACCTGATACTGGTAGATACTTTAGGCACTTTGGATGAGTGTCGTTTTATGTATGACGGGCTGCCAGTGAGTAAAGAGATAGCACGGATATTTTACCGGAATACCAACTGGTATGACGCGGTCGACACGGCGAAAAAGGAGGATACTGTCGGATGGAAAGAATTAGTAGCGATTGAACCGCCAGCGTTGCCGCCCGCACTCAGAGATGCTATCTCGATGCTTTACAAAGCCAGTTGTAACGAAATGACGCACGGGATTTGGTTTGATGATGTTCCCGCGGTAAAAGAGATAGTGGAAGAAATAAGGGTGATTCTTGACAGTGCCGTGAATAGCTAATATTTTAATTAATACTAAGTGCCTATCAAAGTATAGTATATTAGTCAAAAATCCAATAGATGTGATTAAAACGGAAGCAAAAGCGGATAGCATGTTATAGTAAAGAAAAGAAGGAAAAACAGTGATTGTAAATAAATGTTCCTCGAATTCAAAGCAGAAGTGGAAAAAGTGCTGAAGCAGGCATTAGCAAGTTATGAGTACAAGGACCTGGAGATTGTGGAGAGCGAACATGCGGACATCGCATCCACCGTTGCTTTCTCTTTAGCTCGCGTATACAAAAGAGCACCGAAAGAGATAGCAGAGGATATAGTAAATCATCTGCCGGCAGAGGAGTACACATTAATATCCCATGCGGTTGCTGCTGGACCCTATATCAACTTCTACGTGAGCGATTTCTTCTTGCATAAGACCTTGCAGAGTATAAAAGAGGGATTAGAGCCCACTGAGAAGAATAGAGGTAAGATTATTATTGAGCATACGTCTGCAAATGCCGATGGGCCATTGCATATAGGGCATCTAAGAAACGCTATTATTGGTGACGTTCTGGCGCGCGTGCTAAAACGTGCCGGGTTTGATGTGGAAACACAATATTACGTGAATGACCTGGGCAGGCAAATAGCAGTAGCAGTATGGGGCGCGGGAAGAATGGCATTCGCAGCAGATAAAAAAGCTGACCATGCTGTTGCCGACGTCTATATCGCTGCGAACCGTGAGTTAGAAGAGCACAGCGAATATTTAAATGCCGTGGAGGAGCTAATGCGTAAGTACGAGGCGGGAGATGACGCTACGGTCAAGAGATATGAAACCGTAGTGAATACATGTCTCACAGGGGTAAAAGAAACACTGAAGAGACTGAATATCAAACATGATCTATTCGTCATGGAGGGTGAATTTGTACGTAGCGGGGCAGTGGACGCGGTGGTGAACGAGTTAATGCAGAAAGGCGATGTTAAATTAGATGGGACTGCACTGTTACTGCAATTAGAGGGCATTGAGAAGGAATTGGTAATAAAACGATCTGATGGGACTTCGCTTTACACCACTCGCGATCTCGCATATCACCGCTGGAAGAGTAATCGATGCGACCGGATGATAGACGTATTTGGAAAAGACCACGAGTTGGTCTCGCAGCAATTGACAAAAGCGCTGGCACTATTGTCAGTAAAAGCGCCTGAATATGTCATTTTCGAGTTCGTTTCCTTGCCTTCCGGCTCGTTATCCACACGTGCGGGCAGATATATCTCTGCAGACGAGCTAATAGAGAAGATCGAGGAGCGAGCATATGAAGAGGTGGAAAAGCGGCGGGACGATTTGGACGAGGTCAAGAAGCCGGAAATCGCGCGGATGGTTGGTATAGGTGCATTGAGGTATGATATGGTGAAAGTATCACCGGATAAGCATATAGTGTTTGATTTTGATGATGCTCTGGATATAGAGAAGAAAGGTGCGCCCTTTGTTCAGTATTCTCATGCACGTGCATGCAGCATTTTACGGGCTGCCGCGGCAAAAGGCGTTCTTACCGACGATGTATACGACTCCGCTCTGCTGCGTGAAGATAGTGAGCTAGAATTGATAAAAATGTTATCCAAATTTGACTATCTCATAGCGGGTGTGACATCTGATTTGAAGCCGCATCGGATTGCTAAATACGCACGTGAGCTTGCCGAGTATTTCAATCTGTTTTATAGATATTGTCCCGTGTTAAATGCAGATGAAGAGCATAGAAAAGCGAGATTGGTGCTCGTTGACTGCGCAAGAGTTGTCTTAAGTAACGTGTTAGACGTGCTGGGTATAAAAGCGCCGGAAGAGATGTAACTAGTGTTTTGAGCTGATGTGTGTTCGGTTAAGTATTTATTTAGGGCCCACAAAACAAAAAGAAAAGATTATCATACAAAAAGTATTTTAGGGACACAGATTAACGCAGATTAACGCAGATGAAAAACGCAAACTTCTAATTAATTTATTTTTTGGGTCATTATTTATGCTGTGTCGTACTTAACCGAACACCTATAAGATTTATTTATGTTTGACACTACTGGACTTGAATAAGGTTGTAAAAATAGCGAAAGCGGATGGGGATGTAGGTGCGCTAAAAGGGGAAGGGTAATTTATATTACGGTTAAATGCACAAGGTAAGAACAATGGCGGATGTCAAAATCAAGATTGCTCTGGTGTTGATTGCAATACTGATACTGGCCGCTCCAGTAGCGATCGCGCAAGAAGTTCCGCCGCATGTCGTGATAAGCGAGGTTTATCCGAATGTCAATAATGCTCATAGCGAATGGATTGAACTCTATAATCCAACTGCCGAAAATGTCAATATTGCGGGTTGGACTATTGATACCGCAACCCATCTTGCGGATGCCACGATCCCACCTGGAGTAATAATATCCGCTCATGGATTTTACTTGATAGCCGATAAGGGTTTCTCAACAGATAAGGATAATCCTTCATGGCCTGACGCAGATTTAGAAGAGGCAATAACCCTAAGAGATGGCAATGGTTGGTGTCGCCTGAATGATTCTGGAAACTTCGTTGATACTGTTGGTTGGGGAACGGCAACAACCAATGAAACCAAAAATGCTGATAAACCAGCGAAAGGCGAAAGCATCGAGCGGAAACCGTTGAAAGATGGCTACGCACCTTGTCAAGACACGGACGATAATTTTGTTGACTTCGCCGTGCAGGACACACCAACGCCAAAGAACTCATCGTCTCCGGAAATGGACCCCGCACCGGTTGAGCTCTTCGATGCAGATGGCAACTTAAACGGTAGTTTCGTAAACATTCAAGACGCGGTAGACAATGCTTCTGACGGCTATACTATTCGTGTTGATAACGGGACATACACTGAGAACGTGGATGTGGATAAGCAATTAACGATTCGGTCGGAGCACGGTGCGGCGGTTACTACTATCTCAGCACCTAATCCCAACGACAATGTCATTGCTGTAACTGCGGATCATGTGACCATCTCAGGTTTTAATGTGGCAGGGGCAACACAGCAGGCTGGGATATATCTCTGCAATGCAAATTACTGCAATATCGCTAATAACACTGTATCAAACAATAATATCGGCATCAGTCTGAGTACTTCTGGCGATAACACCATCTACAACAACTACTTTGAGAACACGAATAACGCCATAGATAGCGGAAACAACATCTGGAACATCACAAAAACAGATGGGCCAAACATAATAGGCGGTCCTAATTTAGGCGGTAACTATTGGAGCGATTACGCAGGTGCAGATGCAGATAATGATGGTCTGGGCGATTTTTTACTCCCTTACAATTCCAGTGGTGATATAGAAGATGGTGGCGATAGTCTACCATTGGTACCTGTGGGTTCTGCGCCAAAATTATCAATTGTAAAATCAGGCGAGCTCGATGCCCTTCCGCCAGGTGGAACATTAAACTATACTATTATTGTGGAAAACACAGGAAACGCAACTGCAACTAATGTTAACGTAACAGAGACATATGACGCAAATGTGACCTTCGCATCTGCTGTTCCTGGACCATTGCCGGGTAACGATACGTGGCTATTCCCTATGCTTAATGTTAGCGAGACAAAATGGATAAATATCTCTGTTACTGTCAATTCCGCTACTCAGATAGGAACGGTTCTGCATAATAGCGTTAATGTTAGCTGTGATGGGGGGGTTTCGAGTTCTGATACAGAAGCTACAACAGTTTTAGCGGTTTGTGCACCGCCAGAAATCACTTCCTTCGCTCCCCCTTCTCCAATTAACGATACCGTCGGCGCCTGGAGGACATTTAACGTTACGGTAAATCAAAAGGTGAACGTGAGCTGGTATCTAGATGTTGGACATCGATACACGAACGAAAGTGTACGGGAAGCAAGTTTCAAGTGGCAGGTAGAGGTAGGAGAACATATTGTCACGGCAAACGCATCAAATGGAAATGGCAGTGATAGCCATAGTTGGGTATGGAATGTAAAACAACCAGGTATATCAATAACAAAGGTGAGTAGCGTTACAGAAGGAGTTCCTTCCTCTAATGTTAATTTCACCATAAACGTCACAAACACTGGTGATTGTACTCTTAATCCAGTTAAGGTGGTCGATACGCTGCCAGCAGGGATGAGCTATGTTGCAATAGGTACTTCGCCCGCACCCAGCAGTGTGCAGGGAAATACGATCACCTGGAATATTGTGGACCCGCTGAATCCTGATGCTTACACCATGATCTCGCTTATTGCACATATAGATACAGGTGCTGAGGGCACGCTGACGAATCTCGTTAATGCAACAGGAAAGCCACCAGCAGGAGATAATGTTACTGGTTCTGATACTGCGGATGTTACTGTTTTTGAACCAGACATTGTCGTGATAAGCGAAGTCTTTTATGATGAATCTGGCACAGACACTAACGAGTTCTGTGTATTATATAACCCCACGGATAGTGACATAGACATTGGCGACTGGACATTGAAGGCATTTAACGAAATGGGCGTACTCAAAACCACCACTACTTTCCCCAGCGGTGCAATTATCACTGCTCATAAATTCTATCTGATTGGCGAGAAGGACCCTCTAAATTCCGGTGATTGGGGTGGAACTGCGATTTCTCCGGATTGTCTTCGTGGCGGTAGCGACTGGCAGAATGGACCTGATGATTATCTTGTGCTTGAAGATAGTGGTGGGAACTACATTGATGGCGTTAGGTGGGGTCATAAGGATGGCAATAACCCACCTCCTATACCTGATGTTCCGGACAATAATACGGCACCTGATGCAGCGAAAGGTAAAAGCATCGAGAGGAAACCGTTGGACGGTGGTTATGCCCCCTGTCAAGATACGGACAATAATGCTCTTGACTTCGTCGTGCAGGACACACCAACGCCAAAGAACTCATCTTCTCTGGAAACAGGTATATCAGTAACAGAAGTGGGTGACGTCACAGAGGCAACACCTTCTACCCTTGTCAATTTCAACATTACCGTCAACAATACAGGTAACTGTACATTGACTCAGGTAGTCGTAAAAGATGAGCTACCCCAGGGGATGATTTTTTCTTCCTCGGTTCCTACTCCGAACACGGCACAGGATGGAATGGATATAACATGGTATTTTAATGAATCTCTTGCTGTTAACGCTTCTAAAACGATCAAGCTTGTTGCAAAGATAGAAGAAGATGCAGAGGGGGTGTTAACCAACACTGTTGATGTTACCGGTACGCCACGGATGGGAACTAATGTCTATGCAAGCGCTACAGCACAGGTCCGTGTGATACTACTAGAGATAAAAAAATCATGCAAGTCGTCCACCACTTCGCTTGGTAAAACCGTGACATATACGATAAAGTACTCTAACCCTAACGAGGTGGACTTGACCAATGTAGTAATAACTGAGAACTATCCAAAGGATCTAACGTTCAAGTCCGCGGTTCCCGCTCCTGACTCCGGAACAAATAACAAATGGACGATAGGTACTCTTCCGGCAGGCGAATCAGGGAAAATAACAATAAAGATGAAAGTTCCGGCTAGTATGACGGACTTCAGCTACACCGAGAGTGGCTCTGTATCCGGCGAAGGTATTGTAATGATTAGCAAAGAGATATCCACAAAGGTAGAGCCATTCGATCTGGAAAATATAGTTACGATCTCGGGCTCTTACAAAGCGACAAATGTAAGTGCAACTGCCAGTGCTATAACCACCGTGAAGGTGTCCGGGTCAAGCTTAGAAATTACAGAGCATGGCAGCGGCACCTACGAGTCGGAAGAGGAATTAAGCGTATCTCCTGAGAAAATGGGTATCAAGTTTGATAAGACCACAAATGCCGAATACAGTCCTACTACCTTTAAGTGCTCTGACGGCTTCGTCATGGAAGTCCCTTCTAAGTGGTCGCAGGACATCTGTATCAAGAATTATGTGAAAAAGAGCGCTATACACAAGACGATAACAGAAGCTACCTACATGAATGATAATACCATAATCAATTCGGATAATAAAGGCTATTCTATGAAATTTGATTCCTCTTTCCTTGGATACTTGCACGTAGATAGAAAAACAAAGGATGCCGCTACTTCAGAACATTACATCGGCGAGTTCGTGATAACAAGCTGGGATCAAAGCGGTAAAGAAATCGTGGAGGGCGTGGGATATGTAATCGTTGATAAGGAGTTATCCTCAGGACGATTACTACTCATGGAACATGGCAGCGGATATTATTTGTCTGAAGAAGATTCTAGCTCAAATAGCATTAAAAAGATAACGGTTGCGGAATACGACCCCTCTTCCTTTAACTTCTCTGATGGCTTCGTCGTAAACTTCTCTTCTAAGTGGATGCAGGATGTCTGTGCCAGGAGCGGAACAGGAACCTCTGCATTACACAAGAAGATACGTGATGCTACCTATATAGATGATGATACCACCGCCAGGAGTTCACCATCACTGATATTTGAGACATTCTTCTATGGTGCCACACATGTGGGTTCAAAATCGAGGTATTCAAAGGCATCTGAAGATTACATCGGCGACTTCTACATCTCTTGGGGTGCAAGTAGTACTTTTATATTTGACTGGGACGATGTTCCCGGTCCCGATGACGATGACCTCATAGATTATCTTAGCGAACCTAAATTCAATATGTCTTGGGTTACGGATGATGATGTAAAAATTACCAAATCCTCTAAAAAAGACATAATCACGATCGCTACGCCTGAACACTCAGCGGAAATAATTTTGGATACAGAGACGTATGAAACCGCAGAACTAATAGTTGATGGTGTCGATACTTACTCGTTCAATGTAGTAAAGCATGGCAAGACGCTAAAGGTATACGACCCCGAATTTAAAAGAAAGCCAGAAGTAGTGTCGGGCGAAGGATTCGTGATGGTTGATGAGGCGATATTCCAAGATGGTGAAATAGAAGTTACAGAGCATGGTAGTGGGATCTATCATTCGGACGAGGATTTTAACTCAAAGAAACTCATTGAGAAAAGCACGTATGGGGAATACAAACCCTCTTACTTTAGCTTCTCTGATAGCTTCGCTGTGAACTTCTCTTCCCTGTGGATGCAGGACATATGTGCCAAGGACAAGAAGGAAGGCACTGCGATACATAAGAAGATAAGTGATGCTTCTTTCATGATTGATGACACAATTGCGGCGAAGTCATTAATGAATATCACCTCTTCGTTCAATGGCTCTATGCATATAGGTGCAAGAACGGGAGCAATTGAAATATCGGAGGATTATATCGGTGAATTCAATGTCACAGAACTTATAAAAATAGTTAAGGGGAAACCGCCTAAATCTTCATCTGAGTCGTCTGATTGGCTGTTTTGTCCATGCCCAATTCCATCATCCACTTATCTGTGGTTCTGCCAGGATCCAACATACAGAGGTCGTTGGCTCTCTGTCTGTCCTTATCCATACAAAGATCATTGGCTCTGTATCCATCCTTAGAGCCATAGGCATGATCACTATGGTTTGCTTTTTATCTTAGTTTAGTTTAGTTTAGTTTAGTTTACATAAAACATTTGATCATATTGTAGCAATGCACACAAAAAAGAGAGAAATATCCGCGGATATATTCCGGGCGTATGACATACGGGGGATCTACAATGATGACCTGTATCCCGAGACGATGTTAAAGATAGGGCTTGGTTTGGGCACGTATGCGAAAGAGCGTAGCGAGACGAGCGTGGTTGTGGGAAACGACATACGAACTACTTCGCCTTTACTCGCGAATGCGCTCATCTCTGGTCTGCTTTCTTCGGGCGTTGACGTGACTAACGTGGGAACTACCTCCTTTGGTGTCTCTGCTTTCTCCGGCTGGCTGCTAAAGAAGGATATAATCGCGTATGTAACAGCATCTCATTTACCACCCGAATGGAACGGCGTGAAGTTTTACTCCGGTGCGGGAATAGGCTTCTCTGCCGCAGAAAACGGAAAGATACGGGATATTGTGCTGTACGAAAAGGAAGTAATGGTTTCTTGGCCTGACGCGGGCAACTATCATGATGTGGACTTGAGAGACGAGTATATAGAGTGGTTAGCGGAGCGATTCAAGTTTGAAGTAGACGAGCGGAGAATCGTGCTGGACTGTGGAAACGGGAGTATGGGGTTGGTGGCACTGGACGTGATGAAACGAGTAAAACTAAAAACAGATGCGCTATTTCCGAATCCCGACCCTTCTTTTCCTAACCGGCCTTCTGAACCGACCGAGTTAGGAGCTTTAAAAGCGGCTGTGCTACGAAACGGGGCGGATTTCGGCGCGGCATTCGATGGCGATGGCGATAGAGTAGTGATTGTAGATGATCTGGGGCGGATGCTAAGTGCAGACCAGTGTGGCACTATCATAGCTAAGGACCTGTTAGTGGACCACCGAGGACCTGTTTTAGCAAATGTCGAGTGCTCCATGCTGATAGAGCGTGTGTTAGAGCCGTTAGGCGCTAAAATAGTGCGGATACCGGTTGGTCATACGTTCTTGACGCTGGAGGCGAAACGAAGAAATGCAGTGCTCGGGATAGAATCCAGCGGGCATTTCGTTATACCCTCCTTCTTCCTGTTTGACGATGCGATGATAATACCATTGAAATTAGCGGAGATTTTGGTTAAAACAGGAAGGAAGGTATCGGAGCTTGTGGACGAGCTGCCGCAATTTCCAAAGGCGCGCGAGAATCTAGAATGCGATGACAAGTTAAAGTTTGAGGTGATTCGTATTCTCGCGGACCGTTTAGCAGATGAATATGGCGCGGATAGGGTAGATACAATGGATGGACTAAGAATCGACCGGAATGAGGATGGGTGGGTGCTTATAAGAGCGTCAAATACTTCGCCTCTGATACGGGTGACTGTGGAAGGCGCTACGGATGCGATAATGGGAAAATTAATGAGGAAGTTCGTTGGGATCGTAGAAGATGCAATAAGGAAGTCCAAGAAAGCATAATATCCAACCTAAATTAAGTTTATAGGTAGAAGTTATACGTTATATATATATACAATGAAAAGAATATTCCACATCGCGGACACGCACATAGGCTATTCAGCATACAGGAAGATGGACGAAGCGACCGGGCTGAACCAGAGAGAAGTAGACACCTGTAATGCATTCAAGCAATTTGTAGATTATACGCTGAATGATAGACCTGATGCGGTATTGCACGCCGGTGACCTGTTCGATTCCGTACGACCAACGAATAGGGCTATCGCGTTCGTTCTTAGCCAGATACTAAGATTAAGCGATGCCAAAATACCATTTGTAGTGATTTCGGGCAATCACGAAACGCCTCGTTTGAAGGAGACGGGCAGTGTATTCAGCTTGTTTGAGCATATCCCCCGTGTGCACGTGATCTATGAAAACGGATACGAGCTCGTTGAAATTGATGACCTGAAGATACATGCAGTTCCTCATTGCGATGATATTGAGCGTGAGAAGAAGAAAGTGAGGGCCGGTGACGGGTTTAATATTGCACTGCTCCATGCAAGCGTTCTTGGTACTGGGCTACCTGCATTCATGATGGGCGAATTCAACGAGCAGACTATAACTATTGACGACCTAACGAATTTCGATTATGTCGCATTGGGGCATTATCACAAGTGCACGCGAGTAAGGGCAGAGGCATATTACGCGGGCTCAACGGAACGATTCAGCTTCAGCGAGGTGGATGGCGCTAAAGGCTTCCTGGAAGTACGGTTGGGCGGAGATGGCGGAAAAGAGGTTATAGTTCATGAGCTAAGAACAAGAGCGATGCTGGATTTGGAGCCCATTCGGTGCAGTAGTCTCGATGAGCACGAGATAAAAAATGCTATAAGGCACCGTATCCTGGAATGCAAACCCCAGGACAAAGTTGTGCGGCTAAAGGTGCAGGAGATACCGTTACATGTATATCACTCGCTGGATTTTGATGAGCTGAAGCGGCTGACGAGATCCGCAGTGCATTTTGAGTTGAAATATGAATTTCCGACAGAAACTGAGTTACTCTCTGTCGAGCGTCCCGCTTTTCAGTCGTTGCATGCTGAGTTCGATCACTTTGTTGGTAAGTATACGATAGGTGCGGATATAAATAAGGAGAAACTGAGGGTGATGGGGTCGAAGTATATGCAGGAATGGGCTGGTGATGAGGATTAAAAAAACCACAAGATTTCACAAGATTAACACAAGAAAATCTTGTGATACAGGATACAAGATGCAGGTATTTGCTCAATATCCCGTGGGCAGAAGTCAGAAATGCTAGATATGGCAGATAGCTTTTTAATGGTGAAAGTCAAATGATAAAGTAAAGTGAAGAGGGAAGTCCCGTGGTGTAGCGGTCAAGCATACCGGCCTTTGGAGCCTGTGACAGGGGTTCGAATCCTCTCGGGACTATCTCATGACATTTGACTTCGGAATTCTATTACGTCCGAAATAGGGCTGTTAAGTAAATCTCCCACGGCACCATCAGCGGATGTTCATCGTTATCTGTGTCTATGCGGTAAGGAGAATCACCGAGTCCATCGCCATTACCGTCCGCTCCTGTATAGTCGCCCCAGTAGTTGCCCATGTTGTCTGTGTATGTGCTGCCGTTGTAGGTGTAGGTTATTTCCGATGGTGAGTTCCAGACGTTAGTTGACTCGTTAGAATAAGCGTTATTGGCGTTATCCACGAAATTGTTCAGATAGATTTCGTTATTGTTTGAATTCTTGAGGTAGATAGCTTTTCCGTTATTGTTCTTAGCCGTATTATTTGCTATTATGTTCTCGTTTGAACTTTTAAGTTCAATACCTTTGCCTTTATTAGAGTTTGCAATGTTATCTTGTATCTCATTGTTGTATGACTTCGAGAGATAAATACCCGATTCCTTCAAGTTATTTGAGGCGTTGTTCTTTATTATTTTGTTGTAGGTGGAACTACCTGTTAATATAATCCCATAATTCTTGTTTGCTAACACGCTGTTGTAACAAATAGTGTTTCGACTCGCGTTTGACAGAAATATGCCATGATAGTTGCCTGAAACAATATTGTTCGAGATATTACCGTTTGTTGCACCCGAGATAAGAATACCACACCTTTTTGATGCTTCTTCTATTGTGAACCCGGTTATGTTCACGTGATCTGCGGTTATATTGAATATGTGACTATTGGCAGCATGAACAATCGTGGAATCCGCACCAGTCTCTGATTGGATGGTCAATCGCTTGTACACTGTTATGTTTTCAGTGTAAGTTCCATCTCTCACGATGATAGTGTCGCCTGCGTTCGCGTTATCTATCGCCCCTTGGATTGATTCGCCGGGATTAACATAATGTTGTTGTGCTGCGGATACGGATCCAAAACTCAGGAATGCCAGCATAGCGATTAGAACTGCAAATAGCAATGCCGTTCCAATTTTTCCTCTTTCGTGTTTCATTTCTTCTTTTCCGCTCCTAGAATATAAGCTCAATCATTTTGACGGGTTTTTTATTATTTCAGATAGTTTCTTTTTATATATAAATACTTACCAACGTGTAATATCTGATGGCTTTTCGTATGCTTCCAGGACTATTGGTTATCCATCCGCGGATAAAACGTATAAATCAGCTCAAAGAACCAAGCGCCAGATGAAATCAGCATGCAGAGTGAATATACTAAACCTTTTGGTAAACAATCGCCGAAATGGAGCCGAATGAGTCCTGTGAGCATGGAAAATAGTGCGCTGTTTGTTCCCGCTCTATCTAACTACTGAACACAGCCCGATAAAATGCAAATTCGCGGCTTAACGAATCAACATTATTCTTCTTGATTCGGAATCCATGTGATTCGCCTTCATACTCCACATATTCATACCGAATCCCCCTTTCTTTGAGATTTCGCGCTAACTCGCGTGAGCATTCAGGCGTGACAATCTTATCTTCTGTACCCTGGAATATGATCATGGGCGCTTTTAATCGATCCAAATGGTTTATTGGCGAACGCTCCCTGTACTCTTTCTCGCCCGCAGGCAATTTCGCACCAACTAAATTATCTATATAGCGTGATTCAAACTTGTGCGTCTCTTCCACTAACGTAATGAGATTGCCAATCCCATAGTAACTTGCCCCAGCGGTAAAGAGATCGGGATATTGAGTCATAACTCGCTGCACCATATAGCCGCCTGCACTACCGCCTCTAACTGCAACCTTGGCACCATCAACCTTCCCTGCCTTTATTAAGTACCGCACGGCATCTGCCACGTCCTCCGCATCAATAACGCCCCATCGTGCTAGCAATTCATCCCGAAATCGCCGACCGTAACCAGTACTACCACGGTAGTCCACATCAATTACCGCAAACCCGGCAGAGGTCCAGAACTGAATAGTCGCGGAAAATACAGCTCTTGCACTACTTGTTGGACCGCCATGCGCCATCACCAATAACGGTGGTTTATCATCTTCCGGAGCAGTATATCTGCTATTCCGAGGCATGTAAAGAAAACCATGAGCATGTTCCCCATCTTTTGTAGGATAAGAAATGAATTTTGGCAGAGAAATATCCGCGCTACTCATCTCTATACTTGAACTTGTCTTCAATATTTTGTCTGCTTTCGATTCTATATCCAAACAGAATATAGCATAAGACTTCTTAGCGCTTGCACCGATAAAGAATACCCTGCCCTGCGCATCTGTTCTGATATTGCTATAACTGGTTAAACCAGTTTCAACTACGGATAGCAATTTCGTCTTCGGATCAATAACGACCAGACAATCAGCCCCATCTTTAACCATCTTTGCTATTATTCGATTATCCGGTAGGAAATCATAATTACTTTGTCCAAACACCCAGTGTGGTTCACCAAATTCCGCCTGCTCGGCTGTAATCTGCGCTACTGCATCAGTATAACAATACAGATTCCACCAATTCGCGGAGTCCAACTCACTATCTACCACTTTGTCCATAACATAGTATAGTTTGCCTTCGCTATCAAATCGTGGGAAACAGATAGAGCCACCATCGGCAACCTTCTTCACCTTATGCAAGGCATTGTCTTCAAACGAGCCCATCATTAATTCCGTACTATCCCATGGCATATCAGGATGATTCCACTGAAGCCATGCCACTTCCTTCCCAGTTGTAGAGAAGATTGGGTCGGCATAGAAGTCAGAACCTTTTGCAATTATCTGTGGCTCGGATATACCTTTAGCGGCCAAGTCCAAGACGGCCAAGAAATTCGCGTTTCCCTTATCGCTATACTCTTTCTCGTATACAAAGAGGAGTTTCGTACCATTCGGACTCAAAGTAAGAGCGGCATATTTGCCTAACGACCCATCTTCATTCATTATAGGGGTAAGTGGCACTGCTTCAGTGTTATCCTTTGACTGGTAATAGATGCGTTGATCATCAAAATTGACGAAATAGATGGCATCCTTGTAAACTGTGTATGCTCCACCGCCATATTCATGTACCCGTGTCCGTACATTGAACCCCTGCGGTGTAATATCTCTAACCACGCCATCTTCATCTCGCTGCACAACAACGCATCTGCCCCTTTCTACGGGCCTCATCTCAACCCAATACGTTCTTTTGCCCACAACGTGTATCTCATTCAAGCTGATGATGTCAGAAAAGACCTCTTCTGGCGTGATTGCAGGCTCCCAGTCAACAAATGGTACTTCTTTGCTCATAACGCTATTTACTATCTGTACATCATAAAGAAAGCAACTGATGGGGGCAACTCATTCCTTGGTGATGTGCTCCACCACCCACTTCACACCGATAACAGACGGGGCATTATCGGGTAAATCCAGAATAGGTCTGCCTTCAAGATCATATTCGGGTATTAACGTGTCAAAGGGGACTATCGCATCTATTTCGATGCCATTCTTCTTCGCTTCCTCTATCAACCGCTCCTCGGCACCCGCAGGTATTTTATTTGCTACATACACCATCCTCTGCACATTCACGTCTATTGAGTCCGCAATCTTTTTCAGTCGCAATGCGGTTTTCATGCTCTTCTGTGTGCTATCTAGCACAACGAGCATGACATCTACGTCTCTTGTCGTTCTCCGGCTGAGATGCTCCAAACCTGCCTCGCAATCGATTATAGTGTAATCGTAATTCTTCGTTAATATATCCATAATCCTCCGTATTATGTGATTTACCGGGCAATAGCAGCCAGGACCCTCGGGCCGTCCCATAACTAGGAGATCATAGCGGTCTTCCTCTTCTATTATCTCTGCTATCTTACCCTCAAATTGCGATTGCACATCCAGAGCTATATCCTGCTGCTTCTCTTCCAGCAGGCTTTCCCTTATATCTCCTACCGACTTAGCATACGAT
>PRCZ01000026.1 GCA_009903405.1 Candidatus Methanophaga sp. AG-394-G06 | reverse complement strand
TCAGGTCTACATTTACCGCATCTAAATAAGGGGCGAGAGTGCGTATAGCCTCCTCCGTGATATATCCGTTTGAAACGAAGACATTGCATATCCCTTCTTTACGCGCCAGTCTGGCGGTGTCATAAGCAAACTCGAAAAAGATGGTCGGCTCGGTATAAGTGTACGCGATGGTTCTACAACCGTATTGCTTGGCTGCCGCAACAATCTCTTTGGGAGATGCGTCTTCCCCTACTATCCGTTTCTCGCCTTCTTTTGGCATCTGGGAAATATGGAAGTTCTGGCAGTTCTTGCATCTGAAGTTACAGCCAACCGTAGCAATTGAGTATGCCTCAGAGCCGGGGTGGAAATGGAAGAAAGGCTTCTTCTCTATTGGGTCAATCCCTCTCGCAACTACCTTACCGTAGACCAGGCTGTAGAGGACACCACCCCGGTTTTCTCTAACCCCGCATATCCCCCTCCTCGATTCGTTTATCTTACAATGATGCGCACATAAGAGACATCTAACCGCGTTTCCTTCCAGTCTCTCGTAGAACATCGCCTCTTTCATTTTAACCTTTATTTATTATTATTTGAAAGATAAAAAGAGGGTGTAAAAGATGGAAGAGGAAGAGTTAAGTATAGTGGTAAATGCGGACGCAGCGGCAGAAGAAATCGCGCCGATAGCGAAAGCGGTGAATGACTTGTTCGTAATGCCAGTAGCAATGCGAAGCCGGAATAAAAAGGGCGTTAGAGTGGAAAAAGGAGAAGTTATGGACTTTGGATACACTGGTCCGGTATTAGAGCAAGTACTGGAGGAGAATCGAGTGATACGCACAAATCTCCTTAAGGGCAGATATGCAGGTGTGCCTGTGGTTGTTGCTCCGATTCGAAATAGGGAAGGGGATGCGGTAGCAGCTTTGGGCATTTTTGACCTGGTTGGAACAGTAGATTTGGGAGCTATATTTGTTGACTATCCTCATGTCCTCGAACAAGTGAGGTCGTACCATAAAGCAGAGCGAGAATAGGATTATTGGCTAAATGTTGATAGAATATATGCCTCAAATTACATTAGTCATCATTTACATCTGTATCGGCCTTTTCGCGGGATTCATGAGTGGTATGTTTGGAATCGGCGGCGGTGCCGTTAGGATACCTTTACTTAATCTTGCCGGTTTGCCTTTACTCAGTGCTTTTGGTATCAACTTATTTATTGTGCCTTTCTCATCATTAGTGGGCGCAGTGAGCCAAAGGGGAAATATAGATAAAGAAATTGCACTTTATTTAGTGGTTGGCGGTGTTTTTGGAGCGTTGATAGGCGCATTTCTCGCAGGTTTAATCCCGACTTTTTTTTTAGCCATTATTTTCTTTGCTCTTTCCATTCTAATAGCATTTGGGATATTCTTAGACCGAATTGTGCCAGCACTTGCTCACAGAATTAATTTCACTCATAGGGATGTTTTTGCATCTTCATTTCTTCTAAGTTTAATAGCCGCTATACGAGGCGGAAGTGCTGGCTCGCTCTTCCCTGCTTTTTTAAAAGCCATAGGGTGTGACATCCATAAAGCAATTGCAACCTCCTTATGTGTAACGATTTTCACATGTATTGGTGCTGCAGCAATATTTTGGTCCCGGGGTGATATAATCTGGTGGCCCGCAATTTTTGCGCTCATTGGTTCAATGATAGGCGCAAGGCTTGGAAGTACTGTCTCATTAAAAACAAAATCGATCTGGTTGGAAATAGGTCTTGGAATGTTAGTTGTGGCTCTTGCTCTTATTACAGTGTATAAGGCTTTATAAGTCACTCCTCAATTTTTTTTAAAAAAGTAGAAATGAACGTAACGTTATATACTTAAATTGTTAGGTAGAAGTCAAGAGGTAAAAAAAGGTGCTGTTCATAACGTGCGTGAGAGTCAAATGAGGGTAAAATGGGGATTCCCGTTGTGGATCAGAAGCGATGCATAGGGTGTAGAGAATGCTTCTGTGTTTGTGAACAAAACGCAATTGAAATCATGAATGGAAAAGCAAGAATAGATTATAACAAGTGTTATGGTGATAGTGAGAGATGCAGAGCTTGTATAGAGATATGCCCGCAAGGTGCTATCTTTGTAATGGAATAGTAGGGTAAGGTAAGGTAGAAAATGGAAACAGAAAAAGAGAAGGAGAAACTAAGTTTACTGTTGGTGTACTGGATTGAGCATAACAAAGAGCATGAAAAGGATTTCACGCGCTGGGCTGAGAAAGCCAAGGGGTTTGGTGAAATTGGCACTAAGGTCTACGAAGCGATAATGGAAGCGGTCAAACACATGGAAGAAGTGAACGAATGCCTTTTTAATGCCTTTGAGGATATAGATAATAAAGATAAGGAGGATAAGAATAAGAAATGAAAATCCTGACCTGTGGCAAAGGGGGCTGTGGAAAGAGTTCAGTAACCGCTCTGCTTGCAATAGAACTTGAAAAGAGAGGATACAAAGTTATCGTAGTGGATAATGACGAATCAAACTTTGGACTGCATATTCAGCTTGGAATGGGACTTCCAAAGGATCTCGCATTACACTTCGGCGGTAAGAGAATGGTTGCAGAAAAGCTGTTGAAGTCCATGAAAGGGGAAGGTGAAAGATTCAGTGTTTTCAACGATGGGATACGAGTGAGTGACATCCCGGAGGAGTACATGAGCAAAAAGGGAGGGTTAAATCTGATCGCGATAGGCAAGATTCGCGAGTTCGGCGAAGGTTGTGCATGCCCATTTAATGCTTTATCCGCTGATTTCTTGCGCATGCTCGAGTTAAATAAAAGGGAATTTGCACTTGTTGATACCGATGCAGGAGTTGAGCACTTTGGGAGAGGTGTAGAAGCTGGTTGTGACCTCATTCTAATGGTCATTGACCCATCTCAGGAATCAATCCGGCTTGCCGAGAAGGTAAATAAAATCAGCGAGGGCGCAGGTAAACCGTTATATTATGTCTTGAACAAGACAGATGATGAAACGGCGAAGTTCCTTCTTGATTCGGTTGATCAAAGTAAGGTTGTATCCGTCATACCGGAAGATAAGAGGGTATTTAGAAATTGTTTAGTTGGTGACGCGCTCAATTTTGAATTGAAAGGAATAATGGAACTTGCAGATTTCTTGGAAAGGAAAACGAACAGGGAGAGGTGAAATCAAAATTACGTACCTCCTTTCCAGCTTTCCTGCTCCATGTCTAAAAACGCCTGCCGTTCTTCCTGATTCATTATCGTTAAATCCACCTCGACCTCCACGTCCATCTTCTTTATTTGCTCAACCACACTATTTACGAGATAATCCCTGACCTGTGTGGGAATACCGGGAAATGGAAGCGCCATAGTAACCAAGACCTTGTTCCCCTTGACTGTTATTTCCTTGACTACCCCTAAGTCAACTAAGGTGCGGTCAATTGCGGGATGCTTTATTCCTGCTACAACCTGGCGAATATCCTCTTCTGATTTTTCTTTAGCCATTACTCATTCCTCCTCTATCTTTAATTTCTTCTCACCAGCAAGTACAGGTATTTTAAGCCAGTTCTCTGGTGGCACAAAAGGACATACATAAGTTTTACTATATGCGCACCAGGGATTATATGCTTTATTAAAATCGAATCTCCATCTTCCCGCCGATGTGCGGTCTCTCACATGCTCAAGGTCAATATACCGTCCCGCCCCGTATGTCGCCTTACCACTGGTTGCGTCCTTGAACGGAATAAACAGCAGTTCCGCACCAGGGTCGCTCTTATACGCTTGAAGCGTGCACTCTTCATCACCAACTTTGAATTGAAATTCACCCCAGCGCAGGAAGTCCCGTATATTGCCACCTGTGTCTTCAATTTGTAACAACTTTTTATCGCTGTGCTCATGAAGTTCGAGCTCGAATTGGTAATCTGCGTTAGGGGGATAATATTCAAGACCCCTGAACTTCGCTCGCTCTTCCGCCGGTATCGGCGATTGCCCGTGCACCGCAAAGAATTTGTCCTTCTCTTTTCGCTCGCGCTCAAGCCCTTCCTTCCAATCAGAATTTTTAGCCATGTCTTCTTTCACCTCACACTTTTTCTTTTTACAAAAAAGAAAACCTGTGCTAAAAGAAAAACAAATAAGTTCTTTTGCTTGTTGTTATAAAAAGAGAGAGAATCTTCTAAATTGAAGATGAAGAAGAAAAATCAAAACGAGAAAGAAACGCATTATACAAGGGAAAAGGGTGTTCAGAGTACCTTATATAAGTTCGGTATTGGGACAGGGTTAGCTAAAAGAGTTACTTATCGTTACCCTATCCGTGTCTTAGAGAAACTCATTGTGGAAACTAAAAAACGACAACCTCAAGACCCAGCCGATTATTTCCTTACGGGTCTTAAGAGGTCTAGAATAAAGTACGGCTGTAATCGAAAACTTAATCGAAAAAGGAAAGGTAGGGGCATGAATTAAAAAATACCGAGGCGAAAAAATAATTGAAATATAAAATAGAGAGGGTTTTTGAAATATAAAAAAAACCCAAAAAGGGGAAAAACTCTCCCCTATGCAGTCATTTTCAGTATTGGGTGTGGTTCCAGTGACTCAATATCGTGCTCTGCCGCGTTAGCCTCTGCAACAATCATATCAGCCATTCCCACCAGTGGGAACGCCTTTGGAGCATGCTCTATCGGCCCGTAAAGCACGAAATCCTGGCCCGCGATAATCGGAATGACATTCGATGCTATATCGCAGATATTGAACACGTCCGCGCCGAGTCCTTCCCAACCGCCCGGTCCTTTCGTCGCATGCTCCTTCCGGAACGTTTTTAGCCATGTCCATGCGGAAGGTGCATTGTGGATACCCAATCCTACGGATATACCATATTTCGATTTGATGACGAATCCCGAAGCAACTGCTGAACCTACTCCTGCACCTATTGGCAGTGTCGCGGGGTCGCACATCTGTTTCGTTACACCCATGTCCCGTGCAAGCTGCACCATACCTTTATCGAAAGTGCCTGCCCCTGTCTCTAACAGGTCTATCTTTCCCGCAACCGTAGAATCTTTTGGATTGAACGCCAGGATAATCGCCGCTTCTATTTTGGATTCTTCTATTGCTTTCAGCTCCTCCGGTGAGCACGACACGTTTATCGAGTTGTACACCGCTCTGTCTGTCAATCCCACTTCGTCCACGTACTTTAGCCCTGCAACCTTTGCCTCCGCAACGGTCGAGTCAATCAAGAAGGGTGAGTCACTTTTCTCTACACAGAACGCAATTTCTTTCTCCATCGCCTCTGGCGATTCCGAGAATATCTGCATCATGCATGGATTGCCGGTTAAATCAGAAAACTCATCCTGCTTGTTTAGCACGTCTTCCGCCGCTTTCTTATCAAATATACCTTTTTCCGCATCCTCGACGAGGTAATGCTTCGCGTAGAATATCGTGCCACACATAACAGTTGCGCACTCGCCTGGTTGGCCTCCTACTTTCACTCCGCCTATCTCATATATATCCTGCTTCCTATCAAACAAAAACATTTTTTCCTTTCCTCTCCTCCTTAAAATTTTCTTATCCGCTCTCTTTTATTTTAGATTAAGAACATCACAAATATCAGTATCCCTACTACCGCACCGTACAATATGCCGAGTGCTGTGCCAATTTTCTCACCCTGCTTTAGCGCTAGCTCGCCAGCTACGAACTCGACTTTCTCGTCCATCACATTCAACCTATCCAGCAATTTCGTATGCTCTGCTGGTGTTATGGCAATTGGTATGGGGACACTTAATTCCTTCTCCAGTTCCTCTTCTAACTTCTCCAGTTCCTCTACCACTTCTTCTTCACTTTTCTCTTCTTCTGCCATCGCTACCTACTTCACCCCCATTAACACTATCTTCAAGCCGGCAAGCACGAGGGTTATAAAGATGCCCAGTGCAAATCCTTTTACAAAACCGACCCAAAGTCCTGCTGCGAATCTTGAATCTTTTCCTATGACCGTTATTAGCTTCCTTAAATCCTCTATCTTCGCCGTTATCACTGCCGTCTCTGGAGTCTGTTGTGTAACCTTCTGTGCACCCATTTTAAATCACCCCCGTTAATGCTAAATAAACAATGAAAGGTATAGCAATAACTAAAGCGAGCAAAAACCCCGCGGCTAACCCGAGAATTGTATTCTGAGATATTGCAATTGATAACTTGTAGTCCCTTGCCAGCACCTGTGACTTATATCTCACACTTTCTACTGCATCGGTGATTGTGCCCATGAACGGATCGGCAGACATAGCTAACGGTATTACCAGTTCCGCCGCTTCCTCTTCTTCTTCTCCCACTTTCACTATCATCGGGTCTTCAGGAAAGGCGCCAGGGTCTTTTGACTTACATTCCGCTATTTTCGCTTTTATCGCTCCAACGTCTTCTGAACCTATCATCTCAGTTATTTCTACCTGCTGTCGGAACCGCTCAACCGCTTCAGGTGGCACGTTCTCGATGAATGGTATTGCTCCTGGTGCATCTACTATCTTATGCGATTCCTTGTCTATACCTTTCTCATGCATTTTCAACAACGAGCCACCAGTTACGTGTCCCGGAACTTCTGGTCCTGCAAGGATGTAGAACCTTATGTTTGGATTAGCGATAATATTCGCTATCTGCTTCTCCAGTCCAATGTTCTCAGTCTTACATGATCCTACTATTGCAGCTCCGGCAGCGAAAAACTCTTGTATCGCAGCATCACTGAAATGACCGCCTCCTGAGGAAACCGCCACGGGGTTCTTTGGATCGCCCGCTTCATAATCTCCCGTCGCTACGGGCCATCCCTCTGCTGGTTCTTTCTTCTCTGCCATTATTATGCACCCCCAAATCCAAATCCTATGGCATACAGTACAAGTGCTACTGCCAGGATACCGAACGTCAGCCCTACCATCAGCATCGTGATAAAACCTGCTATGTTTGTTATTCCCTCTCTGTTAGGCTGTGCCATCGCATAAGTAGTCCTCGGGTCAAGAACGTTGAACAGGTCATCAACGGCATCTTCTAAGATGTTCAACTGCTCGTCTATCGGCGCTAAACTAACCTTGTAAAAACCTGGTCTGGCTTCTCCTACTGTCAGCGTTGACTCTTCCAAGACAACGTTGTATTTTTCATTTATTACTATTACCATCTCTTTTCTTAGCCTCCTAATGTCTTTATCAGTCCAGTGCCCTTAACCGCATATGCTTCCTTCATACACGCTTTCATGTATGCTCTGTAAAAGACCACCCAGACAACAGCACCAAGTACAATCAACGGTACACCCTGAACTGCGGATAAAGTCAGTGTTGTCACTAGCCCCAGGATGATACTTGCTATTCCGCCTATCTCGATAGACATGAGCAGCGTTCTCCCTCTTCTCTCGTCTGCACCAAGGCATGTGTTAAGAGGCTGAAGCATACCAAAAGCAGATATAATGAAAATCACTGCGATTACTCCATTGTTTATTACGTTTGGCAGTACGCTCGTAATAGCATACGTCCCCGTTATAATGGAAGTTTCAATTAGCACTGCCAGTGTTCCAGCCATACCTAATTCCGTCATTCCTCGTTCCAAGCCAGGTATCTTCATATTGATGAACTTATCGCCGTTTGCTAAATTGCCTGATACGAAACCCAGCAGTGCGAGAAGCGCAACACCTGCTAATACACCGAATGCTATTTCCACTCCGCCCACTACTAACGTTCCAAAGCTCAATGAAGCTACAGCAATTCCTGTTATTCCGCCTATAATACCAAATCCCATTGCTAACACGCCTATTGATGGAACACCAGTTCCTAATCCGTATCTGGCGGTTTTCCTCACTGAATCTGCACCCCACACAAAGACTATCATCATACCTATCCCTTTGATGAATGCCGGTAGTCCAGGGAATATCGCTACTAATATACCAATGATAAGCGCAAAAATCCCCAGCCTCGACTCGTTGAAATAGTCAAAGGATAGTTTAAACTCCTCTTTGGGCTTCGCTTTTTCCTCTTTCTCTTCTTGTTTTACTTCTTCTTCTCCCATCTCTTTACATTACACCCCCTGCTAACGTGCCGGTAAGCATTGCTATCACTATGATGACCCCACAAAGCACAGACACGATTAATGAACAGGTAAGTCCTGTTCGTATCCGAGCCTTGAACTTCGGGTCATGGAATCCCTCTATTGTCCCTCCGATATTATACGCTGCTATGATTGCGTTGGCAATAAAGATACCCATTGCCACTATCCCTGCGGTTGCCACGGAGAAGTGTGCATAGCTGTCTGAGACGAGCACAACATAAATAAGTGCTCCGCCAAATCCACCTGAAAACCCGCCTAGTATTCCAGATACGAAACTCGCTGGCGGAACTCCGTGTCCATCTGTCCGTGGTGTTTTGTATTCAGTCTGCGATTCCTTGGTTATTGGGTCCACTGCTACTCTGCCTGAACAGGGCACTATACCAGCACCAAAGATGTATATCAGGTTTCCAACAAACATGGTGAACCCCATCATCAACATCGAGCCCACGGCACCTGACAGAGCGACAAGGATTACATTTGGTTTCGTCACCCAAAAACTCGCCACTGTTGACGCTGTGAATAAGCCCGTAACTGCTGCCCCGGTCATCAGCATTACACACCCGGTTGCAATTCCCGTGGCAGTAGCCATTGCCGCTGGCGCTCCCCCTACTGGCATTAAGTGAACCGCAAGAGACGACAATAGTCCTCCGATTATTATGCATACTAATACCAACAAAAGTGTTTCTATCATCTCTTTTCACTCCTTATATATTTTTCCTCTTTTCTCTTACTCATTTTTCCTTACTCCCCTACGAAAGGCCCGTATTTGTTCCTTGCCCACTTCTCTAACGTCCTGGCTAGTATTACTAGTACTACTGCAATCACTATCCCTATTCCAATGCCCCATGCTGCTGCTAGACTGGGATTCCAACCTGGCCCAGCCAATCCTCCGAGTGTCATTCCTATCACTGTTCTCCAGTTCTCGAACAACACGATGAGCCCAAACGCCAAACCCGTTGCGGGACCACCGTATTTAGCACAGAAAGCCGCTACATCCTTTGATGTCCTTACACCGCAATCAGCGTATCGACAGATTTGGCCGTGGTAAACTACTCGTCTACCCTCACCGAAAGGTTTATCCTGAAACGCTCTCTCTGTTCCATAGTGTATATCACCTGTAGACGATCCGATTGCACCTACTGTTAGCCCCCAAATGAGGCACAGTAAAGGAAGTGGGAACGGATTGCTTGCCCCTGCAACACCTGAAAGAATGCCCAAATTGCTCTGTATGTACGCGATCGCCGTAATGCATATCACAGCCAGGAAGTTGTGGGTTGCTATTGGCAGCAGATGCCCGTATAAGACATCGAGATAAATAGGCTGCTCAAATCTTTTATGCGCCGCTTCTCTCCCCACATGGCATACTGACGACCGAACCATGTGCACAAGCGACCCCACTGCTGCACCCACAGGTATTGCCAATATTGCTGCTTTTGGCCCAACTGACTCTAACTGCAGTAATATCAACATTGCTATGGTCCCTGAGATAGTGCAAGAAAGCGCATAAGACAACCCCTCTCCCGAAATCGCTTTGTTGAAGTACCTGTGTATGTACCCCATCTCTGGCGCTAACTGAATCTGCGAATTCGGATTGCTCTGCGATCCTATATCTGACTCCAAGTCCTCAAACATGCACGCAATGAATGCCAAGAACGCTAATATCAGCATCCATGCAAACAACATTACTATTGGTTCCATGAGAAAGCTTAGAGTTGTTAGTACTATAAAAGCTTTTCCATTTTTAATTTATTATATCCCCGAAAGATAATAAGATATGAGAAAAGGGAACTAGTTAATAGATAAGAAAGGAAAGATAAGAGGTATTCAAAAGGTACAATAAGAGTGATGATAGTATGGGACTATTTGGAAAGAAGCATCATCCGAAACTGCTAAAGACTCAGAGAATTAGCTATAGTGATTTATTTTTCACATTACGGCTTTCAAGAGGCGACCTCACCTTAAAGCCCATCTTCATCGTTGCGAGTGTGGAGCTCGGCAACAGCACCACAAAATCAATATTAAGTGCCACCGACCTGAAAAGCGGGAAGACATATATATTGGATAAAGCGGTCCGAATGACACGAGAAGCATTCGCACAGGACGCTGCATTTTGCCATACGATAACGATGGTTGAGCTTTCTGAAGATTCTATTGCAAAGTTAGTGGCTAAGACGCTGCAAGAATGCACAACTGCTGCCGGAATAACCATTCCTGATTTACATTTCGTTGTACGGTCCTCAGGAGTAACAGCGGGATTCTCTTCCATAGATGAAATGCAGGGCGTAATAAAAGCTCTAGCTAATGGCTGCATGCTTGCAGGAATCCCACCGCGGAAGATGATCTCGCCTATGACTGTAAATGACATCCTTCTCGACCTGAGGAAGTTTTCACGGATGGAGAAGACATATTTTGATGGCGCTGTGACCAGTAACGAAGCACCTGCGGGCGAGTCCTTAGTAGCGAATGAGATGGAGGGCGAGCTTGTAACCGCGGGGCTTAAGGAAGCCGCGAAATGGCTTGATGTTGACTATCGAAATCCCGTTCTATCATTGGATTTTGGCACTACTCTTGCGGGTCGTGTGACCGATGACCAAGTGCCGTATTCAAAAGTTACAGGTAGTTTCTGTGGTCTGGCCGGGGCAATCCCCGATGCCTTTATTTCTAATATTGTAAAAGAGGAATATCCTTCTGTACTTGATTGCTCACAGGGTAACTTAAAGCGAAAAATAAAGAAGGACGTGGTGAAAACTTATGCAGAAGAGGTCATGAGACATTTGAGAATAGAGAAAATTATGTTCGGAACGCTTTTTGGTGGGTCCCCGGTAAATGTGGATGCGGCGAGAAAAAGTGGTGTCACGCTGATAGGCGTAGATGCTGGAGATAACCTTTCAGACCTGCCCCAGATAGCAGAGATAGGCGCAGATGTACATCGTGAAGAGAGCATGAGCTATGTGATGGCAGTAATAGACGAGGTGGTGGCATGTGTCGTTGAAGAGTTAGTGGGGATAGCAAAAGAGGAAGGGATATTATTACCCGATACAAAAATAGGAATCACCGGTAGGGCGGGTATTACCGGGAGGAAGCCAGAGTTAATACTGGAGAAGTTGAGTGACCTATTTGGTAGGGATATGGACAAAGAGGTGATATTCGCAGATGATGCACTTGGGAGGGGTGCTGCAGTTCTTGGAAGATGTATGCACCAATTTGGAAGCCCTGGAAATCCCATAGGTGGCACCCAAGGCAGTGGGTGCATCTCGGGCAAGAGGATAAAAAAACAAAAAAGGAATATATAAGTTACTGGTTTTATGTTTCTTTTATAAAATAAAGACAATAAGGGAGAAGGTGGTTGAGATGGAGGTAAAAGTAGAAGGAGTGAGTGATTTTGCAAATGAATCATACACGAAGATCTGTCAGGATACTTTTCGAGATGCCGGGCTAAGAAGTAATATAGACCACGTATATATGCATTGCAACCCGAAGGAGTTCGTTTTTATTATCGCTGTTAAGATAGGGCGTGTCTCAAGACCTGTTACAGTATGGGACGTAACACTTCGGGAAGAAAAAAAATTGAGGATTACAACAGAGAGATATGCGCCTAAATTACTCGCCGTACTTTGGGATAAGTACGGTGAGAAAGTTGAGCAACTAGGCAGATTGGAGCTATTGTTGAAATTAGAAGATAATGAAATAAAGGAACTCTTAGATTTGGTACTTTATGATCCAAAAGAGGATTTAGTAACACGAGTTTTGTATGCTTTAGATACTATATTACCAGAAGGTGCAAGAGTTCGGTCACCTATGCATTCTGCCAATTCCGTTGTTATTATAGCTTCAGAAAATCCGATAGGTAAAGAACAGAAGAATAAAGTGGAAGAGATGGTGAGAGAGTATGTATAAGATAATGATGTTTGAAGGGGGAGTGTATAAGTTTTACGAGTTGAAAGAGTTAGTAGGGGATTTAGGCGGGTTTATATTGCAAGAATCTGTTATGCAGACCGAGACTATGATGCACTTAGCATTCCCCGAAGAGGATGAGCGAGAAATAAGGAATAAGATAAAGGAACTCGGTGGGAAGTTCAAGAAGTTGCCTCTGGCTGGAACTGAGATAATAGTAGTTGTTCCTTCTCTTGGAAAGCATCACGCTGTCGATCCGATGTGCGATATAGCAGAATTTCTGCGTAGAAGTGGTGCGATCACTAATATGATGGGGCTGGCCCGGGGCGTTGGAAGGAGAATAGCCCAGATGACAACGCAAGAGAAGAAGATAATAGAGGAATTTGATGCGGCAGTGTTTATTTTTGGTACTTTTGAAGAGTGCATAGAAGAGAAAGTAAGACTATGCAGAAACATTGACATACCTTATATAATAGTAGGAGGTCCATCAGACATGGAATTAGAGCACTATGTAGGTGGTGTAGGGCGGAAGACTGCTAGAATGAGAAATAAAGATGAAATAGATCGGTTATATGATGTAGCTTCGGAGTTAGAAAGAGCTTTAGCTGAGAAGAGGTTAGATATAGAGGAGGACCCAATAGCTGCTTCCCCTTTGTTCATAAAAGATATGATAGAGAGGACTATCCCGCCTAAAACGGGAGAGGAATTGCCTAATGTTATACAACTGGATGGTTTACGAGTAAAGATGGAAGATGAGGACATAGAGAAGATAAAAGAGATAGAGATAGGGAATAAGAAACTGTCAGAGATTTGTGAGATAAAAAAATCACTTTATACAGGGTATTTGCTGGAGATAAAATCAGAAGCAGTAACAGGGGCTTTGTTTTGACAAGCCACACACCCCACCATTTCCACTCCAACTGACTTTTTAGCTTTTACAATCTTATTCACAGATCGGGAACAGTAGCAAGAAATTTCTCCTCGTTTGTATACACTACATTTCCCACTATGATAACATCTGCGTAGCTTCTCATCTCGATAGCTCTCTCCTTTGTGTCTATTCCACCACCGTAGAATAGTGATGCTTCGCTTAATAATTCACTCAAATCCTTTACGAGTTTTGAGTCTCCATATGTCCCACTATATTCTATATATATGATCGGAAGACGAAGATATTTCTCTGCGTATTCTGCGTAAGCTTTGACTTCTTCAGTGGTTAAGTTGGTAACAGATTTAGTCAGTTTCGCTACTGCAGATTCCGGATTCAAAACGATATACCCTTCTGGGATAACTCTATCCCAATTTATCTTGTGGGTTTTTATCCATTTTACATGCTTTCCTATAATCCACTCCAAATCCATGGAATTAAGTACTAAAGGCACGAAGATATAATCTATGTCTCCATAGACGACCGCATCAGGAGTTGCAGGTTCTAATATTTTTGGTATTTTATATTCTTTAAGAAGAGTTGTCAATTGTGACACATTTTTATCAGTAATGTTTTGAGTGCCAGAAATCATTATAGCATCTGTTCCACTTTCTACGATAGTCTCTAACGCTGCTTCTGTGATTTGTTTGTCAGGGTCAAGCTTGGTAATATGTTTCCATTCTTTCCAAGGCTCTTTCTTCACGGTCATCATTTTAAGATTAGATTCCGTTATGAATACCTAATTAATGGTAACCATCAAATAAAATCACTCATCGCATTTTATATAGCAACTCATTTATTTTATCGCCGTGATAGCCCAGTTCTCCACCTTGCTTAACGCTCCGTTTTATACCTTTGTGCCCTTTTCTTGGCGGGTGAAGTCGAAAAACAGGTTTGATTTTGTATTCCTTTAAATCTTTCATGCTCACTTTACCCTCATACAATGCATGAGCTAGTTCTTTTATCGTGCTAAAAGGTGTATTCTCCTTTAAAAACTCTTCTGTTAATCTCTTCCCCCCTTCTAACCTGCCTCTTCCTTCCAATAAGAGCTCTAGCATATCCTCTGAAATCTCACCCCACGCTACGTAATCTTTTACCTTCTGTATCATCCCTTTGTAATACGTATTATCATCAACTGCTACACAGTGGTTTACCCGATGTAAACGTAAAAGATTTAGCGTATACTTTATCTCTGGTCTCACACTTACTTTCCCTCTAAGTTTTACTATTGCTTGCATTTTTATTTCTCCATCTAAAAATTAATTCATTGTTTTTACTAATGCCGTACTCCTCAAAGCGTTATATGTTGCCATAGCGAGGTTAAATGTAGTTCTTGTCTTACCTCTTGTTTTGGCCCATATATCGTTGACTCCAGCAAACTCTGAGACGCGCTTAGGTACGTCTCCAGCCGCGAGACCGATACCCTTTGGCGCGGGTTTTAATGTTATTTCTACACTACCTGATTTACCAATAACCTTAAATGGGATCGAATGCTTATCTTTACAGTCACATTCCCAAGAACCACATCCACGCTCAATATAAGTGATATTAGTTTTCGCGACTCTTACCGCTTTCTCAATCCCACTGCGGACAAGAGCATCTTTACCCAGGCCTATGCCCAAATAGCCCTCCTTATCTCCTACTATTACGCAAACTCTAAACTTCACTCGCCTTCCGGAATCAGTCATCCTTTGTACAAGATTTATATCCAGGACTTCTTCACTAAGATCCGGAAGTAGAGCATCGACAATTTGGTACTCTTTCAAGGGATACCTAGATTTGAGAGCTTCTTCTATACTTCTTATTTCTCCATTTTGCACTAATACGCCCAGCCTTGTTACTGGCGTCCACTTTTCTTCCGTTTTCCAGGACTCTTTTCTAGATCCTCTTTTAGATTCTCTACTCATCTTCTCTTGTCTTTTTCCTTTTATTTATTCTCTCCGCTCTCAGCTAATATCCCCTTTTTTACCACTTCAAAATTATCTACGATAGAAACATCTTGTTTAAAATTAGCTATATGTTCTCCCCTAACACGTTCATCCGGTGGGAAAACTGTAGGATCATGTGGTATCTCCATCCCGGAATTAATAACTCCTTTTAATGCTGCATATTCTTTAGAACTATGGTTAGGTGTTTGTAGCCCTGTATCAAGGATGGCCGTATCAAAACCTGCTTCTTTAGCTTTCTTACCAAATAACAGTCCGGTAAGATACGCTGCAGGTATGTTACCGGTTCCACCTTCATAGCCAAATCTCTTTAGTTCTGAAGATGTAGAAGAAACAAAAGTTTTATCGCCTACTTGATCAAACAATACCAATTGCATCTTAATGTGCTTATTACTCTTTCTTACTACAACACGTGGCTTTCTACTAAATAACAACTTCAATCTTCTCCGATAGTCTGTTTTACCCTCCCGTCTCCTTCGAAACGGAACCCGATATGTTGGACCTATTGCCATCTTTTATCTTTCCCT